>NZ_JBMDKW010000051.1:0-320 GCF_057809915.1 Sphingobium sp. FG11 | reverse complement strand
CACATTGGGAACCAATGTATAAGCGTGCCCTTATCTTCATAAGGTAGCCTCATGCCGTTCCGCTTGCTATAGCGAATTGCCATAGGAGGACGGCATGACACGGACACCCGTTGAAGAGCGCCTTGAGAAAATGCGCGAGGACGAGCGCAAGCTGCGTGAGCGGCGAAAGGCGCTTGAGGCCCGCGTCTCTACCGAACGTCGCAAGGCTGAAACCCGCGAGCGCATCATGCTTGGCGCGTTCATCCTCCACCACTTAGAGGAAGATACGCCCACCGGTCGCCAGCTCGCGCCCCTGCTGCAACGCGAACTGCCGATGTTCC
>NZ_JBMDKW010000050.1:0-369 GCF_057809915.1 Sphingobium sp. FG11 | reverse complement strand
TGACCCGTGAGCGCGACCATGCGTTGATGGCCCCTCTGCTGAAGCGGCTGAAGGATAGAACGAGCGAAAAGGAGTGACTGCCATGGATGACGATGCTGTCGTCAAAGCGACCGGGACCGCCCTGTCTACGATCGCCGCCGTTCTCGAGCGCGCTGGGATCGCTAGCGGACAGGAAATCGCAAATCTCATCGGAATGTGCGGCAAGATCGCAAGTGAAGATGGCGATAACAACGAAGGCACAATTCTCGCAACCTGGTCCGGCATGATCGCAGATTCGATCAGCCAGACCCCGAACTAACGTCATGGCAGGCCCGCTGGTCGGGGGCGATCGGGGGATAGGATGGGTTCGTGCGATCGTCGGCGCATTTG
>NZ_JBMDKW010000005.1:0-247007 GCF_057809915.1 Sphingobium sp. FG11 | reverse complement strand
GACCGTACCAGGCGCTGTCAGTAGGCAGCGCCCCGTCCGGTGAACAGCCCTCTAGATGGGACATGCCAAACCGTCAAACGCTTTTTGCACTTTTGTTTCAGAAAGTTTTGAGAACACAGCGGCTAAAGGGGTTACGGGCCAGCACGGCCGGGATGGAAAGCGAGTGATATGGGTTTGCAGGATGCGGATGCGGACGACGCCGGATTCGGCGCGCGCGTAAGGAGCGCGATCTTCTGGCGATCGGGCAGCCAGATCCTGTCGCAAATGCTGAGCTGGGGCGTCACGCTGGCGGTGATCCGCCTGCTCGATCCCAAGGATTATGGCCTGTTCGCCATGACCCAGGTGATTCTGAACTTCGCGACCTTCCTCAACGGCTATGGCCTGGTCAGCGCCCTGGTTCAGTCCGACTCGCTCGATTCGCACCGGCTGCGGCAGGCGTTCGGGATCATGCTGCTGCTGAACGGCGGGCTGGCGATCGCCCAGTTGCTGATCGCCCCCATCGCGGCGGACTATTATGACCAGCCGATGGTCGCCTCGCTCCTGCGCGTGCAGGCGCTGCTCTACCTCTCCACGCCCTTCCTCTCGATTCCCGAAGCGATCATGGGCCGCGCGCTGGATTTTCGCCGCCCCGCGCTCGTCAACCTGATCGCGGCGATCGCCTCCGCCGCCACCGCGCTGGTCGGGGCACTGTCGGGCTGGGGCGTATGGACATTGGTGTTCGCGCCGATCGCGGGCTTCTGGGTTAAGGCGATCGGCTATGTCATCGCCACCGGCTTCCGCCCGATCCCGAGCTTCGATTTTCGCGGGACCGGCGCGATGGTGACCTATGGCGCGTCGCTGCTCGGCGGCCAGTTATTCTGGATCGTCCAGAGTCAGGCGGATATCTTCATCGGTGGCCGGATGCTCAGTCCCCATGAGCTGGGTCTCTATGCCGAAGCGCTGTTCCTGACCCAGATTTTCGTCAGCAAGTTCATCCCGCCGCTCAACGATGTCGCTTTCCCGGCCTATGCGCGGATGCAGAAGGACCCGAGCCGGATCGCCTGGTCCTTCTGCAAGGCGGTGCGGCTGCTGTTGCTGATCTCCTGCCCGGTCTATCTCGGCATGGCGGTGACGGCGCATCCGCTGGTCGAGACATTGTTCGGGGTCAAATGGCTGGCCATGGCGCCCTTTGTCGCCATTCTGGCGCTCGCCATGCCGTTCATGACG
The DNA here is from genome assembly GCF_057809915.1 of Sphingobium sp. FG11. Classification (NCBI taxonomy): domain Bacteria; kingdom Pseudomonadati; phylum Pseudomonadota; class Alphaproteobacteria; order Sphingomonadales; family Sphingobiaceae; genus Sphingobium; species Sphingobium sp. FG11. Next base: position 245,801 of record NZ_JBMDKW010000005.1, on the reverse strand, counting down.
CTTCAGGTGATGTTCGCGCCGGTCAGCAATGCGGTCGGCCGACCCGGCACGACCGCGCGAATCGCCGCCGTCGGCGCGATCCTGATGCCGACCGCGTTCCTGATCGGCATCCGCTTCGGCGCCATCGGCCTCGCCTGGGCATGGCTCGGCGCCTTCCCCATCCTGACCGCCGTCACCGCCCGGCTTGCGGGCGCGCCGATGGGCCTGCGCATTCGCGACGTGATCCGTGCCGCCGCGCCCGGCATCGGCTGTTCCGTGCTGATGGCGGGCGTCGTGTTCGCCATCGACCAGATGCTGCCGCCGCTGCCTGCGCCTGTTCGCCTCGGCGTGCTGGTGCCCACAGGGGCTGTCGCCTTCCTCGGCGCGCTGATGCTGTGCGCGCGGGGCACGTTGATGGAACTGGTCGGGCTGGTGACGCGCCGCACGCGTCCGGCGACGTCGCCCGCCTGACGCTCAGCGCCCGTCAGGCCGAAGCGATGTAGTCGCGCAGCGCCGCCGCTTCCGATTCGATCCCGTCGATGCGATGCTTCACAAGATCGCCGATGGAGATCAGCCCCACCAGCGCGCCATCGACCACCACCGGCAAATGCCGGATGCGCCGCTTCGTCATCATCGAAAGTCCGGAAATCACCGGGGTTTCGGTGTCGATCGTAATCGCGGGCGATGTCATGACGTCGCTCACTGGCCGGTCGAGCACGCCCGCCCCTTCCGCGCCGACGCGATAAACCAGATCGCGTTCGGAAAAGATGCCGACGACCGCCCCGTCATCGACCACGGGGACGCAGCCGATCCGGTTTTCGGCCAGCAATTTCACGACGGAGAGGACGGTGTCACCGGGCCGGGCCTGTACCACATCCTTGCCCTTGCCCCGCAAAATCGCCGCAATGGTCATGATGCACTCTCCCTTTTCGCACGGACAGGACGTCCAGGTGCTTGATGATCCCACTTTCACACCCCAAAGAAAAGACATGACTCGCAAACAAGCGCTCGACGACCCCGTTATCGCGGCCACTGCCTGGGCACGGTTCCGGCGGCTCATGCTGTGGATGGCCTTTGGCGGCGTCATCTGCGTCGGGCTGGCGCTTGGCGCGCTGCGATGGTGGGCGGGGCCGATGCCGCTGCACATGATCATCGCCACGATCATCGGCACCTGGTGCACGTTCATGCTCGGCACCGGCCTGATGGCGCTCGTTTTCCTGTCGAGCGGCACGGGGCATGACGAACAGGTGATCGACAGACTGAAAGGCGAGGTGGACATTGACGACTGAGACCAACGAAACGAGCGGAAACGCGGGCAGCGCCCCCATATTGCGCGTGGTGCCGGGTCCGACCGACATCAACGCCAATGGCCATATTTTCGGCGGCTGGGTGCTAAGCCAGATGGACATTGCCGGCGGCATCGTCGCGCACCGGATCGCGCAAGGCCCCGTCGCCACCGTCGCGGTGGAGGGCATGCATTTCATCGCGCCGATCCTGCTGCGCGACATCGTGTCGGTCTATGCCCATGAGGAACGGCGCGGCCGCACCTCGGTCGCGATCCGTATCGATGTGGTCGCCAGTCGCGGGGCATCGCTGACGGACGTACACCTGACCAGCGGGCTGTTCACTTTCGTCGCGCTGGACGAGGACCACAGGCCCCGGTTGCTGCCCTCGCGCTGATAGCGATCCGATTGGCGGTCGACGCGAACCGCGCCCCGGCAAGCGATAGACAGTAAAAAGGGGACGGGGCGCCTGCACCGTCCCCTTTTTGCTGCGATTGGCGGGGCCTTAACGGCTTATTCGGCCGCTTCGGTCGACGGGCGAGGCCGGCGGGTGCGCTTGCGCGGCGCATCGGCGGCTTCGCTGTCATTGTCGGCGCGCGCGATCGACGGCGGCAATATGGCGAGGTCGAGACCTTCGCTCACGGTCTCGGCCTGCGCGGCCTGCTGGCGCGGCGGCCGGCCACGACGCGGACGGGGCGCTTCGGCGGTCTGCACCGCAACGGCGGGTGCGGGTTGCTGCTCCACCGCAACCTGCTCGAAGGCAGCGACCTGTTCACCCTGCGATTGCTGCGCGACCGGCTGCGAAAGCGGGCGTTCCCGCCGGTTGCGATCACGCCGCTCGTTATTCCGGTCATTGCCACCGTCGCGATTATTGGTCCGCTCGCCGGACCTGTCACCGCCCCGGTCGTTCGTCCGGTCAGATCCGCGGTCGCGATCATTGGCGCGATCGTTTGTCCGGTCGTTGCCGCGATCATTGTTGCGGCCCCGACCGTCATTTTGCCACTCACGCTCCTGATAGCGGGGCGCCTGCTGTTGCGGCGCGTCGAAGCGGGCATCTTCGCCGGCATCGTCATTGCCGTCGAAATCCTCATTCTCTTCGTCCATCCCCTCGTCATTGCGACGGAAGCGGCCTTGCTGTTCTTCCTGACGCGCCCGGTTATCGGCAAGGACGCGGAAATAATGGTCGGCGAACTGAAGATAATATTCGGCATTCACCCGGTCGCCCGCCATCTGCGCGTCGCGGGCCATATTCTTGTATTTTTCAAGAAGCTGGGTCGCATTGCCACGCGCGCGGTTGTCGATGCGGTTGCCATTATCGCCGCCGCCCCGATTTCCACCGTTGGGACGCCCGTTGTTCCGGCCGCGATTGCGGCGGCCGGCCTGCCTGTTGTTGATCAAGACATGGTCCTTGCGTTCACTATGACATTATTCACTGAAAACATCGTTCAGTCGTCACCCCAAGTCCGGCCCGCTCATCGAACCGGATACGGCTCCGCAGGGGAGGACTCGAAGGAGTCGTCCCGCACTGCCAGAGGCGCTTGCGCAGCAGCGCCATCATGACTGTTAGGAGCTGAGAAAACGGCCTTTTCTGGCAATGACCCGTCAAGTCAAATCCAGATATGGTGCCGCTCCTGAACGTCATCTAGTGGGTTTCCAAGCATAAACCAAGCAAATTTCGCTTAATCCAGCCTAATTACCGCTTGTGCGTCGCCACAAGGCATCGATCATGCCCGGCAAGATCGCGATGCGCCACGACATCCATCGCCTCGCCCCGCAGCAGGGCCGACACGCTGTCGCGCTGGTCGAATCCGATCTCGATCGCCGCCATGCCGTCTTTGGCGAGAAGGCGCGGCAATTGCGGCGCGATCCGCCGATAATCGTCCAGCCCTTCCGGCCCGGCGAACAGCGCGCCATGCGGCTCGCGCAGCACATCGGCTCCAAGCGCGACATCCCGCGCGATATAGGGCGGGTTCACGAGGATCAGGTCAAAGCGGCCCTCGATCCCCGCCGTCCAGTCGCTGGCCATAAAATCGGCCCGCGCGCCCATCCTCAGCCGATCCGCATTGCCGCGCGCCACAGCAAGCGCCGCCGTCGATATATCGACGCCCAGCCCCCGCGCTTGCGGCCACTGGTCGAGCGCCGCGAGCAGCAACGCGCCCGACCCGGTACCAAGGTCCAATATGGTCTCGGGCGCCCGCCCCACAAAATGCGCGACCGCCGCCTCGATCAGCGTTTCGCTGTCAGGCCGGGGGATCAGCACATCGGGCGTCACGGTCAGACTGATCGTCCAGAAATCGCGCATGCCGGTGATATAGGCGACCGGCTCATGCGCCAGGCGGCGCTCGACCAGCGCATCGAAAGCGGCGGGCGCGTCCAGATCGCGCTGGCGCAGCAGCAGGTCGCCGCGCGAGAGACCAAGCACATGGGCGAGCAGCAGTTCCGCGTCCAGCCGGGGCGTTCCGCTCACCGGCTCCAGCCGCGCAGCCGCCGCGCGCAGCGCCAGTGCAGCGTTCACCCCACCCCGTCCAGCTGCGCCAGCCGCGCCGCTTCGTCCTCCGCCACCAGCGCGTCGATGACTTCGGCAAGGCCCGGCCCTTCCAAAATCTCCGGCAGGCGGTGCAGCGTCAGGTTGATGCGATGATCGGTGACGCGCCCCTGCGGGAAATTATAGGTGCGGATGCGCTCCGATCGGTCGCCCGATCCCACCATCGCCTTGCGCGCACCCGCCTGCTCGCTATGCGCGCGCTCGCGCTCGGCTTCGTACAGACGGGCGCGCAAGACCTGCATCGCCTTGGCCTTGTTCTTGTGCTGGGATCGCTCGTCCTGCTGGATGACGACAAGGCCAGAGGGCAAATGGGTGATGCGCACCGCCGAATCGGTCGTGTTGACATGCTGCCCGCCCGCGCCCGACGCACGGTAGATGTCGATCTTGAGGTCGCCATCGGCGATCTGGACATCGACCTCCTCAGGCTCGGGCAGCACCGCCACGGTCGCGGCGCTCGTATGAATGCGCCCGCCGCTTTCGGTGACGGGCACGCGCTGGACGCGATGGACGCCGCTTTCGAACTTCAGCCTGGCGAACACCCCCGCCCCGTTGATGCTGGCCACGACTTCCTTGTAACCGCCCGCTTCGGAACTGTTGGCGGAGATCAGCTCCATCTTCCACCCCTGCGCATCGGCATAGCGCTGATACATGCGGAACAGGTCGCCCGCGAACAGCGCCGCCTCGTCGCCGCCGGTGCCGGCGCGGATTTCCAGCATGGCGGGACGCGCATCGGCCAGGTCGCGGGGTATCAGCAGCAGCGCCAGCGCCCGCTCGGCATCGGGGAGACGGCCCTTGAGGATCTGCATTTCCTCCAACGCCATGTCGCGCATCAGCGGATCGGCGTCGGCATCGTCGCCGCCCGCCATATAATCGAGCGCGGCCAATTCCTGCCGCAACCGCCGCACCTCATGCGCGGCGCTGGCGACCGGCTCGACCTCGGCATATTCCTTCGACAGCCGCACGAACTCGTCCGCCGGCAGATCGGCGCGCGTCATCGACGCCTGAACCTCGTCCCGGCGCGCCTCGATCTGCGCGATGCGTTCAGGCGAGATGTGCATTAGCCGATCGACCGGAACAGCGCTTCTACCGCCGCAGCCCTTTCGCTTCCGTCACCACGGACGTTCGTGCTCGGCTGGCCATCGCGCGTGCTAAGAGAGATCAGCGCATGGGCCGGTATCTTGGCGGCCTTGTCGAACCGCTTTCGAGGGGAGCCAGTCGCAATCATATCGGCTGAATAGCCCTTCTCACGCAAGGTCCGCAGCCCCCGGATCGCCAGACCCGACAGACCATCATCTTCCAACGCAATGACGGCATCAAGCTTCTGGCTGAAATCACCCTCCACCAGCATCGCCAGCCGCTCGATCCCCGCCGCCCAGCCGACCGCCGGGGTCGCAGGGCCGCCCAGATTCTCGATCAGCCCGTCATAGCGCCCGCCGCCCAGCACCGTGCCCTGCGCGCCCAGCCGGTCGGTGACGAACTCGAACGCGGTGTGGCGATAATAATCGAGGCCGCGCACCAGCCGGGCATTGCGCTCCCACGCGACCCCCGCCGCATCCAGCCCCGCCGTCACTTTGTCAAAGAAGCCGCGCGCCTCGTCGGTCAGAAACGCGTCGATATCCGGCGCGCTGTCCGCCACGGGGCGGTCGCGCGGGTCCTTGCTGTCGAGGATGCGCATCGGATTGCGCGCCAGCCGGTCGAGGCTTTCCTCCGAAAGCGTCTCCCGATGCGCCTCGAAATGCGCGACCAGTGCCGCGCGCCACGCCTCGCGGCTGGCCGCATCCCCCAGCGTGTTAAGCGTCAGCGTCACGCCCTCATTGATACCCAGTTCTTTCAGTAACTGGTCCGCGAACACCAGCAACTCCACATCCGCGCCCGGCTCGGCCGCGCCGATGATCTCGGCGTCGAGCTGGTGGAACTGGCGGAAGCGGCCCTTTTGCGGACGCTCATACCGGAACAGCGGGCCGTGCGTCGCCACCTTGAGCGGCGCATATTGCTGCCAGCCCTCGGTGATATAGGCGCGGGCGATGCCGGCGGTGAATTCTGGGCGCAGGGTGATGCTGTCGCCACCGCGATCCTCGAACGTATACATTTCCTTGGACACGACGTCGGTGCTTTCGCCCAGCGACCGGGCGAACACCGCCGTCGCCTCGAACACCGGCACCTCGACGCGCTGGAATCCGTAGAGCCTGCGCACCCGGTCGAAGGTCGCGACGACATGGGCGAAGCGTTCCGCGAACGCATCCTTGGTGCCGCCCAACATGTCCTGTGTGCCGCGTACCGGACGCGGTGTTTCGATTTTGGCCATGGGCCGGGGGCATTAGCGACAATTCATGCCAGAGGAAACGCGATTTTCATGAACGGCCGCAAGCCTTTCTTGGAGTGTTCGCGAATAGGTGGACGGCGACGCTTCGTCCCGCCATGCTGCATGTCCCCTGTCCTTCCATCTTCATCCACCGGAGACATTCATGATCCGCAGCGTGGCCACCCTGCTTTGCCTGTCCGCCGCCCTCGCCGCGCCGCTCGCCGCGCAGGACGCGATCCGCTCCAGACCGACAGCGCCGGTCATCAGCGACGCGACGCCCGCGCCCCGCGACGCGCCCTATCCCGGCGGCACGATCCGGCTGGAAGTGGACGCCACCGACACCGTGCAGCGCATCTTCCGCGTGCGCGAAACCATCCCCGTCGCCGCAGCCGGCCCCATGACCTTGCTGATGCCGCAATGGCTGCCCGGCAATCATGCGCCGCGCGGCCAGATCGACAAGCTCGCCGGGCTGACCTTCACCGCCGATGGCAGGCCGATCCCCTGGACGCGCGACCCGCTCGACGTCTACGCCTTCCGCATCGACGTGCCGCAGGGCGCACGCCAAGTCGTGGCGCAGTTCCAGTTCCTCTCGGCCACCGCGCCCAATCAGGGCCGCGTCGTGGTGACGCCCAGGATGCTGAACATCCAGTGGGAGTCGGTCTCGCTCTATCCGGCGGGCTATTATACCCGCCAGATCCCGGTGCAGGCGAACGTGACCTATCCCGCCGGCTGGCAGGCGGCGAGCGCGCTGCGGGGCAAGCGAACCGGCGACACCATCTCCTATGATGTCATCGACTATGAAGCCTTGCAGGATTCCCCGGTGTTCGCCGGGGTCCACTATAAGGCGGTCGACCTTGGCCATAATGTGACGCTCAACATCGTCGCCGACGACGCCGACGAACTGGAGGCCAAGCCCGACCAGATCGACAAGCATAAAAAGCTGGTGGCCGAAGCGGGATCGCTGTTCGGCGCCTATCATTTCGATCATTACGACTTTCTGCTCGCCATCACCGACGAAATGGGCGGCATCGGCCTCGAACATCATCGCAGCTCCGAAAATCAGGTCGAGCCGGGCTATTTCAAAAAGCCGGGCGATGGCGACGCGCTGCTAGACCGCAACCTGCTGCCGCATGAATTCACCCATAGCTGGGACGGCAAGTTCCGCCGCCCCGACCTGTTGTGGACGCCCGATTTCCGCACGCCGATGCAGGATAATCTGTTGTGGGTCTATGAAGGGCAGACGCAATTCTGGGGCTATGTGCTGGGCGCGCGCTCGGGCCTGTTCACCAAGCAGGAGACGCTGGACGCCTATGCCCATATCGCCGCGAAACTCGACACCGCAAAGGGCCGCGAATGGCGGGCGATGGAGGATACGACCCATGATCCGATCATCTCCGCCCGCCGGCCCAAGGGGTGGACGAGCTGGCAGCGGTCGGAAGATTATTATAATGAAGGGCTGATGATCTGGCTGGAGGCGGACGCGATCCTGCGTCGGCAGACCGGCGGCAAAAAGGGTCTCGACGATTTCGCCCGCGCCTTTTTCGGGATCAGTCCCGGCGACTGGGGCCAGATCGTCTATCATCGCGACGATGTCATCCAGACGCTGAACGGCATCGCCCCCTATGACTGGGCCGGTTTCTTCGCGGCGCGGGTCGATGCCACCACGAAGGAAACACCCAAGGGCGGCTTCACGCTCGGCGGCTATAAACTGGTCTATGGCGACACGCCGGGCGCCATCACGCGCAGCGCCGAAAGCGCGCAGAAAATGGTGGACCAGAGCTTCGGCATCGGCCTCGTCGTCAAGAATGATGGCGAGATCAGCAATATCGTCTGGGACAGCGCGGCCTTCAGGGCGGGCCTCGCCACAGGATCGAAAATCGTCGCGATCAACGGCCATGAATATTCGGGCGACCTGTTCAAGGATGCGATCCGGGAGGCGCGCACGTCGCGCAAGCCGATCCAGATCATCGTCCGGCAGGACAAATATTACCGGATATTGTCGCTCGCTTATTGGGATGGCCTGCGCTATCCGCGCCTCGAAAAATCAGGAGAGGGTGAGGGCAGCCTCGATCGGCTGCTCAAACCGAGAACATAATCACCCCGCAAGCCAACGTCAGCAAAAGGCCCATTCATGAACATCGAACTGATCCCGGTCGGCGACGATCCGCCCAACAGCCTGAACGTCATCATCGAGGTGCCCGTAGGCGGCGAGCCGGTGAAATATGAATTCGACAAGGCCAGCGGCGCGCTGTTCGTCGATCGCATCCTGCACACGCCGATGCGCTATCCGGCCAATTACGGCTTCGTGCCGCACACGCTCTCGCCCGATGGCGATCCGCTCGACGCGCTGGTGATCGCCCGGTCGCCCTTCGTCCCCGGATCGGTCGTGCGCGCGCGCCCGATCGCAGTGCTCAACCTGGAAGACGAAGCCGGCGGCGACGAAAAGCTCGTCTGCGTGCCCGATAACAAGACTTTCCCTTATTATGCGGACATCAGCGAAAAGGACGACCTGCCCGGCATCGTCATGGAGCAGATTGAGCATTTCTTCACCCATTATAAGGATCTGGAAAAGACCAAATGGGTGCGCATCGGCACCTGGGGCGGCGCCGACGACGCCAAGCGGGTCACGCTGGAAGCGATCGAACGCTACAAGGCTGGCAAAAAGACGGCCTAAGTCGAAACCTGAGCCGGAAAATGTAAAAGGGCCGCGCAGAGACACGTCTGCGCGGCCCTTTTTTGCGTCAGATCAATCGGTCGGCTTCCAGTGCGAGCGCCAGCGAATCATGCCCTCGCGGCGCGCGGGCGTGCAGCCGCGCATCGGCTTGCGCCAGCCGCGCGACGCCCATCGCCATCTGGTCTTCCGGCACGGTGAAGGGCAGGCGCAGGAACCGTTCGAACGCGCCATTCACCCCGAAACGCGGCCCCGGCGCGATGCGCACGCCATGGCTTTCGGCCAGCGCCGCGAGCGCGGTCGCTTCGGCATGGGGCATTTCCGCCCACAGCGACAGGCCGCCGGCGGGCGATTCGACCCGCCAGTGCGGCAAATGCCGTTCCAATAATCCCAGCAGATGATCGCGGCGCGCCCGCAGCATATCCGCGCGCGTGCCCAGCCCTTCGTTGGCTTCGATCAGATGCGCGACGGCCAGTTGCTCGACCACCGGGCTGGCCATATCCATCGTCGTGCGCAGTCGGCCGAGCGCGGCGATCGTCTGCGGATCGGCGCGAATCCAGCCGACGCGCAAACCACCCCAGAACAGCTTGCTCGCCGACCCCATGGTGATGACGTGACGGCCGGACGGATCATGGGTGGCGACCGGCGGCGGCGCGGCGGAATCGAGGCCCATCGCCATCATCGTTTCGTCGATGATAAGCGGCGTGCGGCTGCGCATGGCGGCGGCGACCAGCGCCCGCCGCGTCGCGGGGTCCATCGACCGGCCGGTCGGATTGTGAAAATCGGCGATGATATAGGCAAAACGCGGCGACGTTTGACGGAACGCGGCGTCCATGGCGTCGATATCCCAGCCCTGTTGCGGCAGGCCGACCGGCACCGGCACGACATGGGCGCGCTGCAACGCCTGAATCGCGTTATGATAGGTCGGGTGATCGATCACCGCCCGGTCACCCGGCCCGGCGAGCCATTGCAGCAGCAGCGAAAAGCCCGGCTGCGCCCCGTTCGTCACCATGATCTGGTCCGCGCTGGTGGGGCAGCCCCGCCGCTCGAAATCGGCGGCGATCGCGCGGCGCAACGGCGGCAGGCCGAGCGGATCATAGCCCAGTTCGCCCAGATAAGCGGGCAGCGCCTCGACCGCCGCCTGACAGGCGCGGGCGACGCCGGGCGACGCGGGCAAGGCGGCATGGGTCCAGTTGAACAGATTGCCGCCCGCCGGACTATCCAGATCGACCGGCGATGATTCGGTCCGCCCGGCGGGCAGGCGCGTGACGCTTCCCGACCCCTGCCGGCTTTCGAGATAGCCCTCCTCGCGCAGCCGGTCGAAGGCGGCGGCGATGGTCGTGCGGCTCAGGCCCAGCGCCGCCGCCAGCTCCCGCTCGCCGGGCAGACGCACATCCAGCGCGACCCGCCCGTCCAGCACCAGCATCCGCAGCGCCTGCGCCAGTTGGCGATAGGCCGGCTCGGGGCTTTCCGCCGCGCGCCAGGCCCCCAGCAGGCGGATCAGCGAAGGCGGGCGCAGGGATGATGTCGACATGGCAATGGCATCCAGATCAGAGCATGATGCGATCCAATTATCCAATATTGGCCATTTTGTAAAATGCCAATTTTACTATTGGCTTTCCCCACGATGATCCAGCGCCGCCTCCTTCAGCGTGGTCACATTGCTCTATGCGGCAAGCATCGGCTGGATCGTCCACCATGCCCTGCCCTTCTTCACGATCCCCGATCAGGCCGAACTTCAGTGCGACACCAGCCGGACGGCGGCGCTCGACACCCAGCCGCTCGGGCAGGGACCGTCATAGGGCTGCTTGCGATCGACCGGATCCGATACCCCGCAATCGGTGCGATCGATCGCAACGCCGGATGCGCCCGCTGAGGCGCCCATGGCCACGACGACCACGCCAAGCCATTTCTGGTCGAGGCTGCGGGTGCAGACGAAAGCGCGATCGCCATTGGCCAGCCGGCCCACTTCCTTCCCTTCCTCGAACGGCGCGGCGCGCAGGACAAGGCCCTTTTCGCCGGCGCGCGTGACTAGCCCCATCGCCCCGCAGGCGTCGAGACGCGGCCCATCCTCGCCGATCGTCACCCGCCGGGTCAGGCCCGCTTCCAGCCGAGTCTCGCTCATCGCGCCTCGCGGCGAACCGGCGAGCGAACTGTTGGGCAATTCCTCCAGCACATCGCTGCTTTTCGAACAGGCGGCGAGCAGCAACAGGGGCAGAAAAAACCAGCGCATCATCGGGTCATAGACCGGGCCCGCCCCCGGCGGAAGCCGCCATGTTTTGCTTTAGTTTCACCGGCGCATTCCCTATATGCTGGCGCATGAGCGAAGACAGTCAAAGCAATCCCAACAGCAACGAATATGGCGCAGACAGCATCAAGGTGCTTAAAGGTCTGGACGCCGTGCGCAAACGGCCCGGCATGTATATCGGCGATACCGACGACGGGTCGGGCCTGCACCATATGGTGTTCGAGGTCAGCGACAATGCGATCGACGAAGCGCTGGCGGGCCATTGCGACCGCATCGTCATCACGCTCAATCCCGACAACAGCGTCAGTGTCGAGGATAATGGCCGCGGCATCCCGACCGGCATCCACAAGGAAGAAGGCGTGTCGGCGGCCGAGGTCATCATGACCCAGCTGCACGCGGGCGGCAAGTTCGAGAACACCAGCGACGACAATGCCTATAAGGTATCCGGCGGGCTGCATGGCGTCGGCGTGTCGGTCGTCAACGCGCTCAGCGAATGGCTCGACCTCAATATCTGGCGGGACGGCAAGGAACATTATATGCGCTTCGCCTATGGCGACGCGACCGCCCCGCTTGACGTGATCGGCGACGCGCCGGAGGGCAAGAAGGGGACGCGCGTCACCTTCCTCGCCTCGATGGAAAAGGCGCCAGGCGACGGCGCGACCTTCCGCAACCATGTCGATTATGATTTCGACAAGCTGGAGCATCGCTACCGCGAGCTGGCTTTCCTCAACAGTGGCGTGCGCCTGTTTCTGGTCGATGCCCGGCACGAGGAAAAGCGCGAGGTCGAACTATTCTACGAAGGCGGCATCGCGGCGTTCGTCAAATATCTTGATCGCAACAAATCGGCGCTTATGCCCGATCCGATCGCGATTTCCGGCACCCGCGACGATGTGACGATCGACGTCGCGCTGGAGTGGAACGACAGCTATTATGAAAATGTCCTCTGCTTCACCAACAACATCCCGCAGCGCGACGGTGGCACCCATCTCGCCGCCTTCCGCGCGGCGCTGACCCGCACGATAAATAACTATGCCGACAAGTCGGGGATGCTGAAGAAGGAAAAAGTGTCGCTGACCGGCGAGGACATGCGCGAAGGGCTGACCGCGATCGTTTCGGTCAAGCTGCCTGACCCCAAATTCAGCAGCCAGACCAAGGACAAGCTGGTCTCTTCCGAAGTGCGCCAGCCGCTCGAAAGCCTGATGGCCGACAAGATGGCCGAATGGCTGGAGGAAAACCCCGCGCACGGCAAGATGATCGTGCAGAAGGTGATCGACGCCGCCGCCGCGCGCGAGGCCGCGAAGAAAGCGCGCGAGTTGACCCGGCGCAAGGGCGTGCTCGATATCGCGAGCCTGCCCGGCAAGCTCGCGGACTGTCAGGAGCGCGATCCCGCCAAGTCGGAACTGTTTCTGGTCGAAGGAGACTCGGCGGGTGGTTCCGCCAAACAGGGCCGCAACCGGCATAATCAGGCGATCCTGCCGCTCAAGGGCAAGATCCTGAATGTCGAGCGCGCGCGCTTCGACAAGATGCTCTCGTCCAAGGAAGTCGGCACGCTGATCCAGGCGATGGGCACGGGCATCCGCGACGATTTCAACCTTGAAAAGCTGCGCTACCACAAGATCGTCATCATGACCGACGCCGATGTCGACGGCGCGCATATCCGCACGCTGTTGCTGACCTTCTTCTACCGGCAGATGCCGCAGATCATCGAGGCCGGGCACCTCTTCATCGCCCAGCCGCCGCTTTACAAGGCGACGCGCGGGCGCAGCGAGGTATATCTCAAGAATGAAGCCGCGCTGGAACAATATCTGGTCGACAATGGTGCCGAATCGATGGCGCTCGATGGCGGCGAAGGCACCCGCACCGGCGAAGATCTGAAAACGCTGGTCGATCATGCCCGCCGCATGCGTGCGGTGATGCGCTATGTGCCGCGCCGCTACGATCCCACCATCATCGAGGCGCTGAGCCTGACCGGCGCGCTCGACCCCGAACTGACCGAAGCCGGACAGTCCGAACGGCTGACGGCCGCCGTCCGGTGGATGGGCGAGCATGACGCTGAGGGCAAATGGACCGGCCGCGTAGCCGAGGGCGGCGGCTTCCATTTCGAACGGCTGTGGCGCGGCGTGACCGACCATCATGTCGTCGAACATGGCTTTCTGGGATCAGCCGAGGCGCGCAAGCTGCACAGCACCGCCGCCGAGGAAGCATCCAGCTACCGCAGCCCCAGCCGACTGATTTCGGCCAAGGCCGTGGCGGCGCAGGACGAGCCAGGCGAGGATGAACTGCCAGCCGCGCCGGCTAAAGGATCGACCGTCATCACGCGGCCCAGCGAATTGCTGGAAGCGATTCTGGCGGCGGGACGCAAAGGTCTTGCGATCCAGCGCTACAAGGGCCTTGGCGAAATGAACGCCGAGCAGCTTTGGGAAACGACGCTCGACCCCGACAATCGATCAATGCTGCGCGTCGAGGTGGAGCAGGCGGATATCGCCGACGAAATCTTCACCCGGCTGATGGGCGACATCGTCGAGCCGCGCCGCGAGTTCATTCAGGACAATGCGCTGAACGTCGCCAATCTGGACGTGTAGGCCGGGGCGGTGGTGCGCGTCGGTGCGGTGATGGCGGGCCTGCTACCGCTTGTCCTTTCGGCCTGCGGTGACAAGGACGACCTTGGCCCGCCGGCGAATCGCACGATGGCTGCTGCGCCGATCCGCTCCGCACCCATCGCCGGAACGCCGATGAACGATGCGGAGGCGGTCGTTCCCGCCCGCCGACCGCGCCCTGACGCAGCGACCCGGACGCCACGGCCCGCATCTGCAAAAGGGGTGCGAACGGACTACCGCGCCATCGGCACCGAACCGTTCTGGGCCGTCACGCTGGCAGGCTCATCGGCGGTGCTCGAACTGCCGGACAAGCCCCCGCTGCGTGTCGCCGTCATCCGCTCGGACGATGCGGGCGTCATCCGCTATCGCGGCGAAAGCTTCGCCATGACGATCAGCGCCGGTCCGTGCAGCGACGGCATGAGCGACGCGCTCTGGTCCGACAACGTCCAGATCGCTTTTGGCGGAGGCACGCTCAAAGGCTGTGGCGGACTTCGCGAAGCCCCCTGATCGCCGTAACCCTGAAAATAGAAGATGGAGAGACAGACATGCTGATGCAGCGGTTCAAGGACAAGTCGGTGATCGTGACGGGCGGCGGATCGGGGATCGGGCGCGCCACGGCGGTGGCGTTCGCTCGTGAAGGCGCCAATGTGCTGGTCGCCGACATCGTGCAGGATCGCGCCGAAGAGACGGCGCAGCTGATCCGGCAGGCATCCGGCAACGCCGAGGCGCATCAGGTCGATGTCAGCGATCGCGCCCAGATCGACGGCATGTTCGACCGCGCCATCGCCCTGTTCGGCCAGCTCGACGTCTATTTCGGCAATGCCGCCGTCATCGACATGGGCACGCCCTGCGAGGATATGACCGACGAACTGTGGCACCGGAATATTTCGGTCAACCTGTCGGGCTGTTTCTACGGCGCGCGCGCCGCGCTGCCGCATCTGGCGCGGACCAAAGGCAATATCGTCATGACATCCTCGGTCGCGAGCCTTGGCGGCCTCGCCGGCGGGGTGGCCTATACCGCGTCCAAATATGGCGTCACCGGGCTGGTCAACCAGCTCGCCTGCGAGGTCGCAGCGCGCGGCATCCGGGTCAACGCCATCGCACCGGGCGGCGTCCTCACCAATATTTTCGAGGTCATGGATTTTGCCGGCGTCGATGAGCAGGTGAAGGCCGTGACGCCGATGGGTCGCTTTGCCGCGCCGGAGGAAATCGCCGAGCCGGTCCTGTTCCTCGCGTCCGATGCGGCCAGTTTCATCACCGGCACCCTGCTGCGCGTCGATGGCGGCTGGCGCTCCAAATAGCCGTCGATCGGACCTGAAAATAGAAGCCTGTTTCCTGTGCCCATAGATGCAAAGGACATGGCCTCCCCGGCTCCCTCATCCCGCGGATATATCTGCTCCACCGGATGGCGGATCAATGCGCCTTGTTCGTTTTAAATAGAAACTCGTACAAGACTCAATGATGCGCACGCATGTCCGCTGATATGCCAGCCACCGGGGGAGATGAGCGGCCGGAGCGATCGGCCGTCTGAAGGGCGAACCATGAAGGGGGTTTGCCATGACGATATATGATCAGGTTCGTTTCAGCCGAAACCATGCGCGACGGGCGCTGCTCGCATTCCTGATGGGCTCCGCTTTTGCGGGCGCCCCGGCAATCGCGCAGGAGGCATCGCCCGCGCCCGGAGAATCGGACGTGATTCTCGTCACCGGCCGCCGCATCTCGCAATCGTCAGAGGCCATCGGCCAGGACAAGGTGACCAATACGGTCGGCATTACGCGCGATGCGCTGCTGTCCGCGCCATCGGGCATTTCGGGCCTCAAGATGCTGGAACAGCTGCCCGGCTTCAACGTCCAGACCGACGGACCGCTCGGTCTGTATGAATTCGGCAACAGCGTGCAGAGCCGGGCCTTCAACCTCGACCAGATCGGCTTCATCGTCGACGGCATCCCCACCGGCCGCAGCGATGTTTTCGGCGGCAGCCCGGTGTTCCGCTATGTCGACAACGAAAATCTGGGGCGGGTCGAGGCATCGGTCGGCGCGGGCGATGTCAGCCTGCCCAGCTATTCCTCGCTGGGTCCGATCATCTCTTATAATTCCATTGCACCGCAGAAAGACCCCGGCCTGTTCGTCTCCCAGGCCTTTGGCGACAATGATCTCAAGCGCACCTTCATCCGCATCAACACAGGTCAGGTGGGTCCGTTCACGGCCTATGTCAGCCGCACCAAGCTCAACACCGACCTGTGGCGCGGCGCGGGAACGGTCGACCGCGAACATTGGGAAGCGCAAATCCACGCCGACCTCGGCGGGGACAGTTGGGCGCGGTTCAAATTCGTGTCGAACGATTTCTTCGACTATGATTCGCCCTTCATTGGCCGCGGCCAGGCGAGCGACACCGGCTATATCGTGGCCCCGCCCAACACGACGCCCGGCTTCGCCCCGACGGTTCCGGGCATTGCCTATTCCAACCCCGCCTATCTCAACAGCTATAATCTGGCCATTAACGTGCGGAAGGACAGGCTCTACGGCGCGACCGTCCATCTTGGCATAGCAGACGGAGCTTGGCTGGAAAGCACGGCCTATTGGGAAGATAAGGGCGGCTATGGCGTGTCGCCCGACAGCTATGCCAACAGTCTGGCGATCTATAATGGCGAAAGCGCCGTCGGCCTGCCGGTCAACGCGCCGCGCGGCACCCAGTTCGGCCGGTCCGGCGTTGGCGGCAACCGCTATGGCATCACGACGAAGCTGCACTGGGATCTGGGCAATCATGCGCTGGAAGCTGGGGTGTGGGCGGAGCTGGACAAATATCACCGCACCCAGGCGCGCTATAACACCAC
This sequence comes from Sphingobium sp. FG11, assembly GCF_057809915.1. Lineage (NCBI taxonomy): Bacteria > Pseudomonadati > Pseudomonadota > Alphaproteobacteria > Sphingomonadales > Sphingobiaceae > Sphingobium > Sphingobium sp. FG11. Next base: position 229,342 of record NZ_JBMDKW010000005.1, on the reverse strand, counting down.
CGATGGTTCGCCCGCCAGCCCGGCAGACCTCGATTCGCTGGTATTCCTGCGGCGCGACTATCGCAGCAAGCGCGATACGACCCAGTTGTTCCTAAAGGATACGATCAAGCTGCTGGATGACCGCCTCATCGTCGATCTCGGCTTCAAATCGCTGTTCCTCGACTATCATTATTTCGGATATCGCGACTATGCCGATTATTTCCGCAACACCGGAACTGCGGCGACGCCCAATTACGTCCAGGGCTGGGGCCAGCATGGCGCTACCGCTCATTATAATGACGGCTTTCTGCCGATGGCGGGACTGATCTACAAGCTGGACAGTCACACCCAGGTGTTCGCCTCATTCGCTGAGAATACCGCGCTGCCCAAGGGGCTGGACGATATCTATTCCGTCGTCCCCTCGACCGGCATATTGGCGCCCGCGCCCAAGGCGGAAAAGTCGCAGAATTTCGAATTGGGCGTCCGCACCAACCAGGCCCAATTCTACGGCGCGCTGGCGCTGTATTATACGAAGTTCGACAACCGCATTGCCCAGACCAATATTCAGGTGGTCGGCAGCAACGTGCTGGAAAGCGTTTACACCAATGTCGGCCGCGTCGAATCCTATGGCGCGGAATTCACCGGAACCTACAAGCCGACCTTCCTCCACGGCCTTGCCTATTTCAATCTCAACGCGACCTATAATCACGCCAAGTTCAAGGACAATCTGCCCAATGGCACGGCGCTGGCCGGCAAGTTCCTGCCCGACAGCGCCAAGTGGATCGTCAACGGCGGCGTCACCATCGAACCGGCGAAATGGCTGGTGGCGAATTTCAGCGGCAAATATACCAGCAGTCGCTGGTCCACGCTGGTTAACACGCCCGGTTCGAGCGTGCCGGGCTTCACGATCTTCAGCGCCTATGTCGATATTGGCGATGGGATCACGCTCGGCCCGGTTAAGAGCGTGAAGGCACGATTCAATCTGGACAATGTGTTCAATAAAGAGGCGCTATCCTTTATCCTGGCGCAGCCCAGCGGCGACGGCTTTTTCCGTCCGCAGTCGCCCCGCACTTTCCAGTTCACACTGTCCGGCGAGATTTGATCCGATGAACCTTCGTCCCCTGACCGCTATACTTCTTACTGCCACCATGGCGGGTCAGGGGACGATGCTTTCCGCACAAACCGTGCCGAAAGCGACAGCCCGCCTGCACGAACGACTGATCACGCTCGACACGCATATGGATACGCCGGCCTCGCTCGACCTGCCCGGCTGGTCGATCGAGGACGAGCATGATCCCAGGATGGATTATACGCAGGTCGACCTGCCCCGCATGAAGAAGGGCGGGCTGGATGGCGGCTTCTTCGCCATCTATACGAGCCAGGGTCCGCTAACGCGCGAAGGCTATGAGAAAGCGCGTGATTTCGCGATCATGCGCGGCGTATCGATCCGCACGATGGTCGCGGCGGACCCGGCGAACTTCACGCTCGCGACCAAGGCGGCGGATGCGGCGACGATCGCCGCGACCGGCAAGCGCATCGTCTATATGTCGATCGAAAATGCCTATCCGCTGGGCGAGGATGTGAGCCTGATCGACCTGTTTTACGATATGGGGGTGCGGGTGTCGGGCTTTGCCCATTTCGCGCATAACCAGTTCGCCGACAGTTCCACCGACCCTTCGAAGCACCCCAAATGGAACGGCCTCAGCCCGCTCGGCAGGCAATTGCTGGTCGAAATGAACCGCCTCGGCATCGTCGCGGACGCATCGCACAGTTCCGATGCCGTGCTCGACGATCTGCTCGCCTTGTCCAAAACCCCGGTCCTGCTGACCCATTCGGGATGCAAGGCGGTCTACGATCACCCGCGCAATATCGACGATGCCCATTTGCGGGCGCTGGCGGCGAAGGGCGGCGTCATCCAGATGAATGGCTTTGGCACCTATCTCAAGGCCGCAAAACCGAACCCCGAACGGCAAAAGGCGCTGGGCGCGCTCTACGGCCAGATGCGCGAGGGGGCGAAGGTCAGTGCAGAGGCGCGAGCGGCATTTTTGAAAAAGCGCCGCGAGATCGACACGCTCTATCCGGAAATCGATCCGCCGACATTTGACGATTTTCTGGCGCACCTGTTCCACGCGCTCAAGGTGGTTGGCCCCAACCATGTCGGCATCGGTCTCGACTGGGATGGCGGCGGCGGGGTTCCGGGGCTGGAGGATGTGACCAAGATTCCCCGCATCACCGACGCGCTGGTGAAAGCCGGTTATTCGGAGGCCGATATCGGCAAAATCTGGTCGGGCAATGTGCTGCGCCTCCTGAAGGCAGCGGAAACCGAGGCCGCGAAAGAACAAGGCCAGACGTCACCGACTGCGACCCCCTGAGGTCCTCCGGTTAAACCAGCCCGAGCTTCGCCAGTTCGCCGAGCAGACGGGGCGGCATCGCGTCGATATCGTCCACCTCGTTCTCGCCAAGGTCGGGCGGCGCGTCGGCCGCCTCCAGATAGCGCCAGCCCTGATGGGCGCGCTTGGGCTTGGCGCGCACCGCTATCAGCACGGGTTCCAGCCTGATCCAGTGACGGCCCTGCCCCGTCTCTTCAAAACCCAGTATCGGGCTGCGGCCGACAAGACGGTGGCCGTGAATCCAGTAGAGCGATCCGCCCGTCATCTCCGCCACCCGCTTGGGCAGATAGCGCGTGGTGAGACGCGCCTCGCCCTCATGGCTTTCCAACCAGGCGCGCAGCGATGCGGGGCTTTCGCTCTGAAACGCGATCTTGGTCATATGCAGCGGCATCACACCCTATCTGGGCAGGACAAGCCCCCGGTTCAATTGGCCGCGCCTGAACTTAGTGCAGGAAAAGGGCCGCGAGTCCAAGAAAGCTGAAAAATCCGCAACAGTCGGTCATCATAGTCACGAATACGGCGGACGACACCGCCGGATCGACATTATTGCGTTCCAGCGCGATGGGGATGAGTACGCCCGACAATCCCGCCACCAGATTATTGATGAGAATGGCTGAACCGAAAACTATCGCCAGGTCGGCGCGTCCGTAAAGAAAGTAAGAACCCGCCCCGATCAATAGACCGAGCGAGGCGCCGTTCGCCGCCGCGATCTTGAATTCGCGGCCGATCATGCGCAACGTATTGGAACTGGTCAGCTGATTGGTCGCAAGGGCGCGCACGACGACGGCCAGCGTCTGCGTGCCTGCATTTCCTCCCATGCCCGACACGATACCCATGAGCGCGGCAAGCAGCGCGTATTTCGCGATCGTCCCCTCGAACAGACCCACGACGCCAGCAGCCAGCATGGCGGTGCCGAGATTCACGACTAACCAAATCAACCGCGCGCGCACCGTCATCCGGATCGGTTCGTTGATGTCGCCTTCGCCCGCACCCGACAGGCGGAGAATATCCTCGCCCGCTTCCTCGGAAATGATGTGGACGACGTCATCGACCGTAATCATGCCCACCAGCCGCCCGTCGCCATCAACCACAGCGGCGGAAATCAGCGCATATTTCTGGAAGCGCAGCGCCACTTCCTCCTGATCCATATCGACCGGAATCAGCGTCTGTTCGCGCTTCATCAGATCGGCCATGGCGATGGAGCGCGGACAGGTCAGAATCCAGCTTAGCTGGCAATAGCCGATCGGCTTGTGCAGGGCGTCGACAACATAGATTTCCCAGAAATCATTGGTGAGGTCGCGGCTGTCGCGCAGATAATCGATAACCTGGCCAACGGTCATATGTTCGGGCACCGCGACCAGATCGCGCTGCATCAGGCGACCGGCGGATTCCTCCGGGTAGCCGAGCGCGCTTTCGATCGCGGCGCGATCGGCCGGGTCCAGCGCGTCGAGAACCGCCTGCTGGTCGGCCTCCTCCATATCCTCGATGATGGCGACGGCGTCGTCGGTGTCGAGTTCGGCGGCGAACCCTGCCACCTGCTGGGGGTTCAGCGCGCCGATCAGGTCCTCACGGACATAATCATTAAGTTCGGACAGGACTTCCGCGCCGACCAGATCGCCCAGCGCCGCCGCCACTGCGCCACGCCGGTCGCCGGGGGTCAGTTCCAGCAGATCGGCGATGTCGGCGGGATGGAGCGGCGCGACCAGATCGCGCGCCTTGTCGGTCTCGCCATCCTCGACCGCGTCGAGCACGGCCGTGACGAAGGCATGTTTCAGCCGGTCATCCTCGTCATGGCGCGACTCCGCCGCGTCAAGGATCAGCGCTTCGCTATCCTCGATATCCGGCCGCTGCTGGGCCATATCGGCGCGCTCGGTCATTGCGCGTCCAACTGTCGGGTTCCTGAAGCATGGTGACGCTTTCGCTCATGCACAATATAATTGCAATGGGCTTGGAAGCGCTTCCATCGCTTTCCCAAGCCTCTATATGGAGCGCGCATATCTGCTTTCCGACCAGAGAGGATTCCCATGGCTGACGAAACCCTGACCCTTAGCCTCGACAGCGGCGGCGACGTCGTTATCAAGCTGCGTCCCGACCTCGCGCCCGGCCATGTCGAGCGGATCTCCACGCTCGCCAAGGACGGCTTTTATGACGGCGTCGTGTTCCACCGTGTCATCCCCGGCTTCATGGCGCAGGGTGGCGACCCCACCGGCACCGGCATGGGCGGCTCCAAGCTGCCCGACATTAAGGCGGAGTTCAGCCGCGAACCGCATGTGCGCGGCGTCTGCTCGATGGCGCGCTCGTCCAACCCCAACAGCGCCAACAGCCAGTTCTTCATCTGTTTCGACGACGCCACCTTCCTCGACGGCCAGTATACCGTCTGGGGCGAAGTGACGTCCGGCATGGAGCATGTCGACGCGCTGCCCAAGGGCGAGCCGCCGCGTACCCCCGGCAAGATTGTCAAGGCGACCGTGGCCTGACCGTTGCATCGGCGGCGGAAACGGCATTGTCCGGTTCCGCCGCATTGCCTGCCGCGCCTTCATCCTGCGGCAAGGGTTCATAGGGGCGGATCGAGGCGATATGCCAGCGCCGCTCCGCCGCGCTGGACCCCGGCACATCGTTCACGCGGCGAAGCGTGACTTGCCGCAGGCGATACCAGGGTTTGCCATTCGCAGCGAGCCGCCCGTAGACCTGCACCGGCACCGTCACATAGCTGGAACCGGCCGCGCCCTCCGGATCGCGCGGCGCGCCGATATGGGCGTGAATTTCGCTGAAGCCACGGAAGCGCAACGCGAAATGCGCGTCATCCTGTGATCCCTCGGGGCTGTCGTCCAGCCACAGATCCTGCGCGTCGTCATAGCGCTTATGCTCCAGCAGGCCATAATAGCCCTCCACGACTTGCGCCGCGCCTTCCGCCGATTTGGGATCGATTTTCCCTTCCGCTATCCGAGAGCCAGACGGAAGTCCGCCCGGCGTGCCTGGCGCCGGCGGTTCGAGCGGCTCCATCACCGCCTGCGCCTCGGCGCGCAGGCTGTTATCCACCTGCGTCGCGTTGGCCCCGTTAGCGAGGTTGTCCAACGCGCTTTCCTCGCGGCCGTCACAAGCACCGAGTATCAATATTCCCGCCAGTATGACGGACCGCGTGTCCAGCCGCATCAATCGGCACGGCCCCGACGCCAGGCCGGAGCAGCTCTTCCGCCGCCCTGAACCGCTGGCGCATCGCCCCGGCGCTCCCTTCCGGCCCAAGGGTTGGGATTAGCGCGCGGCTCAGGCTGTGCCTGACCACTGCGGTCGCCACGCTGCCATTGCCCGCGGTCGCCGCGCCCGTCACCGCGCGACTGGCCACGATCGCCTTGCCACTGTCCGCGATCACCGTTGCGCCACTGTCCACGGTCCCGGCCATCATTGCCGTTGCCAGGGCGTCCGCGCTGATCGACGCGCCACGCGGGCCTGCGACTTTCCCAATAGCGGCGTTGTCCGTCATCCCAGCGGCGACGCGCGCCACCGCGATCATAGACATAGTAGCCACTGCCTGGATAATAATAGCCGTCATACCAGCCGCCATAAGCGCTCGGGCCATAGCCGTAATAATCGTCATAATAGCCGCCACCGCCATAATAGCCGGTGCCGACGCTCACGCCGCCATAGCCATAGCCGTCATCATAGGCGCAGCCGCCAAGCGCCAACGCGCCCGCCAGACCCAGCGCAGCCAGGAACTTCTGTCCAGCCCACGTCATCGCCTGTCTCCTTGTTCAATATATGAGGCCAATATCTGATGACAGCATAACGCGCGCAGCTTGAATTGGTTGTGAATGAATGACGGAATCGACAGTGTTTATCCGTGGTTCAGGAACCGGACACTCCGTTCATCCATCCGACAGGAACCGTGCCTTTTCCATCACATAATGGCTATTTTCCGCGCTTTTATCTCTCGTTCAGGAAACCTTCTGTCGCCCCTGATCATTAAGTCTGTTGTCCGGGTGGAGCCGCTTGCAGCCGCTCCGGGACGCCGGAGGGTCCACACCCCGGCTTGCTTTCCACATGATCAGATAAAGGGTTGATCCCATGAATACACTGTTTCTCACAGCGGTCGCTGCCGCGTGCCTGATTCCCGCCGCCGCCATGGCGCAGGACGACACTGCATCGACACGCCGCATCGAACCCTATGTCGGCGTCCTCGGCGGCATCCATAATTTCGACAGCGAGACCAGCAAGTCGGGCATTCCGCCAGTCGGCTACAAGGGCCGCATGGTCGAAGGCGTCGCCGGCGTGAACGTCAATGTCGCCGGCCCGATCGTACTCGGCGTCGAAGGCAATGCGGCCAAGGGCGTTTCGGGCGATATCGACTGGGAATATGGCGCGGCTGGGCGCGTCGGCGTGAAAGCCGGCAAGGACAGCATGATCTTCGGCAAGGTCGGATATCGCTGGGTCAATTTCGACGCGCTCGGCCCCAACAGCCGCGACTATCATGGTATGAACTATGGCGCGGGCGTCGAACTGTCGCCCGCTGACATGGGCGGTTCGGCCGCCAGCAGCAACATCCGCCTGCGCGTTCAGGCCGACACCGATGGCAATTTCCATTCCATCCGTCCGATGGCGGGTGTGGTCGCGAAGTTCTGATCGTCAAGGTTTAAGGAAACGGGGCGAGCCTGATGGTTCGCTCCGTTTTCCGTCAGTCACCCCCCGCTTGCGAGGGTTGAGGGTTCGGGGCGGCCATGGACTGCTGGCCGTCCCGCACTCTATAACTCTCTTCATGCGAACGAGACTGAGCATCTGCGCCCGTAAGCGCCGCTTTCTCACCGACGAGGAAGCGCTTGCGGCCATTGCTGCGGCGGCGATCATCCTCCGCTATTATCGCTGCGACCGCTGCCACCATTATCATCTGACCAGTCGGACCAAGGGCAAGCGCATCGCGCGACCGGCCGATTCGCGGGCCTGAGCCTTCAAGCCGCTTGCGCTGCATGGGCCGCTTGGGCCAAAGACCCTTCCGTGACAGCCAGCATCACCATAGGCACGGATGGCGCGGGCAAGGCCGTGACCATCGACGTGGAAGAACTGCTCGCGACCCGCCTGCTGGTGCAGGGCAATAGCGGGTCGGGCAAGTCGCATCTGCTGCGCCGTCTGCTGGAAGAAAGCGCCCCGCTGGTGCAGCAGGTAGTGATCGATCCCGAGGGCGATTTCGTGACGCTGGCGGACGCGCATGGCCATGTCGTGATCGAGGCGGGGGACCATAATGAGCGCGACATTGCGCGGATGGCGAGCCGCATTCGCGAGCATCGCGCGTCGGTGGTGTTGAGCCTCGAATCGCTGGAACTGGAGGCGCAGATGAAATGCGCCGCGACGTTCCTGTCCGCCCTGTTCGACGCGCCGCGCGACCACTGGTATCCCGCGATCGTGGTGGTGGACGAAGCGCAGATGTTCGCCCCGGTATCGGCGGGCGAAGTGTCCGACGAAGCCCGGCGCCTGAGCCTCGCGGCCATGACCAACCTGATGTGCCGGGGGCGCAAGCGCGGGCTGGCCGGCGTCATCGCCACCCAGCGGCTGGCCAAGCTCGCCAAGAATGTCGCGGCCGAAGCGTCCAATTTCCTGATGGGGCGCACCTTCCTCGACATCGATATGGCGCGGGCGGCCGATCTGCTGGGCATGGAGCGGCGGCAGGCCGAACAGATTCGCGATCTGGAACGCGGGCGCTTTCTGGGGCTTGGACCGGCCATCGCCCGCCGCCCGGTGGCGGTGAAGATCGGCGCCGTACAGACGGGCACGCGCGGCGGGACCCACAAGCTGATGCCGCCGCCGGTGGCGGCGACCGGAGACTTCGCGGAACTGCTGTTCGCGCCCGCCATGGACGACGCGCGCCCCGCCCCGCCCCGGCCCGAACCCGCGCCGGTGCCCGCGGAGACGGTGATGCAGCGGCTCGCCGCCGCGCCGCGCGCCAAGCCCGCCGCCCCGGAACTCGACTTCGGCCAGAATGAGCCAGTGGTGATCGCGGTGCTGGAAGCGATCGTCGCCGATCTGGGCGAGATGCCCGCCAATCCGGCGACGCTGTATCAGGATTTCACCGTGCGCTGCCGGATGAAGGGGTTGCGCGCCGCACCGCTCGATCTGCCCGCCTTCCGCAAGCGGCTGGCGATGGCGATGGCGGGGATGAGCGATTCGGCCGATCCGCGCTGGGACGATGCGATGCGCGCCGCCGCGCCTTTGCCCGAAGACATGCTCGCGCCCTTCCTGCTGATCGCCCGGGCGGCGATGACGGGAGCGGCCTGCCCCGATGACGCCGTGCTGGCCCGCGCCTATGGGACAAGCTCGCCCGGCCGGGTGCGGCGGCTGATCGATTATATGGAAAAGCTCGGCGTTATCGTCGCGCGCACCGATTTCGGAGGACGACGCTCGATCGGCGTTCCCGTCCTCGGGCTGTCGACGGCGGCTGCGGAAGGATAGACGCACCGGCCGCTTAACGGGCCGCCATCCGCTCCAGCCGTTCGGCGGCGCGTTCACCCAGCGCCTTGATCCGGTTGCCGGCCGGGAACATCCGGGGCGCGGCGGGCGAGAGGCCCAGGCGACGGAGCCGGGCGTTGAATTTATGCGCGTCGATCGCGGCGAAGCTCCATGCGCTACACCATGTCAGCGATAGCGAGACCGACACATCCGCATGCACCTTCACATGATGGGGGGCGAACAGGGGCACGAAGATCGATTCGCCCGGTTCGATCGCAATCGCCTGCCCGCGCAGCCCATGCTCCTCGCGCCACGGCAGATAGCGCTGGCCACCGGCAAAATAGCTTTCGAAAAAGCGCTGGCCGACAATCTGTTCATCGGCGGTGGGGAACAGGGTCACCGTCTTGCGGCCATGCGCCTGAAACAGAATATTATATTCCGGGTCGAAATGCGGCTGCGTCACCGCATGCGGTGAGGAAATGAAAACGAAGGCGCGCAGCTTGTGCATGCGCCCGGTGCGCGCTTCGATGATGGGCCGCACCTCGCCCAGCACATCGGCCATCAGCGCGGCATAGGCCGGATCCTGCTCGATTTCGCGCAGCAGCACCCAGGAGCCGCAGCTTTCGATCCGCTCGATCGTTTGAAGCGTCGTGAGGCCATTGGGCGGCAACTTCGTCGTCGGCGTGCCCAGCGGCACGTCGATCGCGGCATTATGCTCCAGCGTGTCGGGCCGCATCCGCGCGGCCAGGGCGGCGAGCGCGTCCAGCGTCAGCAGCGGATGATCGGCAAAACCATGGGCGATCCGCGCCGGGCGATGCGGATAGATATCGCGAAAAATCTGCTTCGATGAATCCGGGATGACATTTTGCATGCACCGATCCCCTGCCATGTCTGAACGATTGCCGGACTGTAACAAGCGGGCATGAAGAGCGGGTAAATGGCCCGCGCGCCGCCGGTGGAGCGCTGACGGACGGCGGGGCGGAGGCGAAGTTCACACCGTCGTCGGGTCTGCGAGGCACAATTCGGCCCAGTTGCGCCGGTAAGGCCACCGGGACGCGACAGGTGCGCGCCATGGGGGCGACGCCGGGGCGACATTGGAGCGACGCGGGCGCGACATTGGCGCGGGCGCGAGGCGACGGATGGCGACAGGGACGCATCATCGGCGCGCCTGCGGGGCGGCGGGATCGGGACCGAAGGGGTCGGCGAGACGCCGGGCATGGAGCGCCAGCGCCCGATCCCAGCTGCGGTCAAACGGCGTGCCCGCGAGCCGCTGGCGCAGCCGATGCGCGCTGGATCGCGACATGCCGGCCACGCGCGCCGCCTGCGCGACGCTGCCGGTTTCGAGCAGCGCGACGAGAAAGAGCCGCTGCCGGGCAGGCGTCCAGTGCGTGCGGTCGGCCGGAGCCTGCGCGAGTGGCACGGGCGGCAGGACAGATGGGGGATCGGAGGGCTGCTGTTCCATCGGAGAGTATGGAGCAGAGGAAATCCTATTTTGGAAGGGGATTGAGGACCAGCCGGAGCAAGGTGACCGAGACGCGCTGGACACCCCAATATCTCTTCAGGGCTGCAACCAGATCATCTAGCAACACATAGATTTCCGCCGCCGAGACCTAAGTCACGTCCCACCACGTTGCGAATCCGACGTCATTCTCACCTTCGTCTCGCCCTCTCAATCATGCTCCCGCCCGCCAGCGCCCATATACAACTCGCTGCCCTTCGCCTTGAACATGGCGCTCATTTCTTCCATGCCTTTTAGCGCCGCGGCCTTGCTTGCCGCTGCGGTTTCCGCACCTGTCGGCCCGGTGGCGATGAAGCCTTCGACGCCCTGATTCTGTTTGGTCGCGAAGTCGCGGACTTCCTGACTGATCTGCATCGAACAGAATTTGGGACCGCACATCGAACAGAAATGCGCGGTCTTTGCGCCTTCGGCCGGGAGCGTCTGGTCGTGAAACTCCTCCGCCGTGTCGGGGTCGAGCGACAGGTTGAACTGGTCGCGCCAACGGAATTCGAAGCGCGCCTTGCTGAGCGCATTGTCGCGGACCTGTGCGGCCGGGTGGCCCTTGGCGAGATCGGCGGCGTGGGCGGCGAGCTTGTAGGTGACGACGCCGACCTTCACATCGTCGCGGTCGGGCAGGCCCAGATGCTCCTTGGGCGTGACGTAGCAAAGCATCGCCGTGCCATACCAGCCGATCATCGCCGCGCCGATGCCGCTGGTGATATGGTCGTAACCCGGCGCGATGTCGGTGGTGAGCGGCCCCAATGTGTAGAAGGGCGCTTCGCCGCAGACTTCGAGCTGCTTTTCCATATTCTGCTTGATCTTGTGCATCGGCACATGGCCGGGGCCTTCTATCATCACCTGCACATCCTGTTTCCAGGCGCGGTGGGTGAGTTCGCCCAGCGTGTAGAGTTCGCTGAACTGCGCTTCGTCATTGGCGTCGGCGATGCTGCCGGGGCGCAGGCCATCACCCAGCGAATAGGCGATGTCATACGCCTTCATGATCTCGGTGATCTCGTCGAACCGCTCGTAGAGGAAGCTTTCCTTGTGATGGGCGAGGCACCATTTCGCCATGATCGATCCGCCGCGCGAAACGATGCCGGTGACGCGCTTGGCCGCCATCGGGATATAGCCCAAGCGCACGCCCGCATGGATGGTGAAATAATCGACGCCCTGCTCCGCCTGCTCGATCAGCGTGTCGCGGAAAATCTCCCAGGTCAGGTCCTCGGCGACGCCACCGACCTTTTCGAGCGCCTGATAGATAGGCACGGTGCCGATCGGCACGGGGCTGTTGCGAATGATCCATTCGCGGGTGTCGTGAATGTTGCGGCCTGTGCTGAGGTCCATCACCGTGTCCGCGCCCCAGCGGATCGACCAGACCAGCTTGTCGACTTCGGACGCGACGTTGGAGGCAACCGCGCTGTTGCCGATATTGGCGTTGATCTTGACCAGGAAATTGCGGCCGATCGCCATCGGTTCGGATTCGGGATGGTTGATATTGTTGGGGATGATGGCGCGGCCGCGCGCGACCTCGTCACGGACGAATTCGGGCGTTACATAATCGGGGATCGCCGCGCCGAAGCTTTCGCCGTCGCGGGCATAATCGGCGAGCCGGGCACGGCCGAGATTCTCGCGCTCGGCGACATATTCCATCTCCGGCGTGATGATGCCGCGCCGGGCATAGTGCATCTGGGAGACGTTCGCACCGGCCTTCGCGCGCAGCGGGCGGCGGTTCGCGTGGGGGAATTGCGCGACGCCGCCGGAACGGTCGGGACCCTTGAGGCCATTATCCTCGGGCTTGATCGCGCGGGCATCATATTCCTCGACATCGCCGCGCCCCATGATCCAGTCGCGGCGCAGCGCGGGCAGGCCCGCCATGATGTCGATGCGGGCATCGGGATCGGTATAGGGGCCGGACGTGTCATAGACCCGTACCGGCGGCTCGCCACTGCCCGGCTCCAGCGCGATTTCGCGCATCGCGACGTTCAGGGGACCGACATGGATCTTCTTCGAGCCACGGATCGGACCAGTCGTAACGCGCATTTCGGTGCGGGCGGGAACGTCGGCCATACATTTCTCTCCTTGGGCGGAGAGGAAGCGGGTTCCCAAGGCGGGCCACTCCCTCCCTACGCCAGTGTCAACTGGATCAGGTTCGGCGGGTCGGGCGGAATTGCACCGCCCCTCTCAGCCTCATGGCTCCCCGGGGATGTGGACAGGATAGGGGCGGCGGTGCACAAGGTCCAGCATCTTATGCCCTGACCCGGCCCTTTTGCGGCCACCGTGGGATGCGCCAAGCGATGAAAAGGATTTTGACCCTGGTTTCCGCTGCCCTGCTGACCGGCGCGGGTGCGCCCGGCCCCGCCCCGCTCGACGATCCGTTCATCTGGCTGGAGGACTGGACCGGGCCGCGCGCGATGCAATGGGTCGAGACGGAGAACAAGTCGACGGTCGCGGCGTTGCAAGGCGATTCGCGCTATGCGGGCTATCATGCAGAGGCGCTGGCCATCGCCTCGGCGAAGGACCGGATCGCGATGCCCGGCCTGATCGACGGGCGCATCTTCAACTTCTGGCGCGATGCCGATCATCCGCAGGGCATATGGCGCTTCACCAGCGCGACGGACTATGCCAGCGCCAGCCCGAACTGGACGACGGTGCTCGATCTCGACGCGCTGTCGAAGGCGGAGGGGCGCAAATGGGTGTGGAAGGGGGCGAGCCTGCTCGACCCCGACGAGCGGCTGGCGCTGGTGCATCTGTCCGATGGCGGCGAGGATGCGGTGGCACTGCGCGAGTTCGATCTGCGCGCCGGGCGGTTTGTCGATAGTGGCTTCGATATTCCGACGTCCAAGCAGGATGTCGCGTGGATCGATCAGGACACATTGCTGCTGGCGCGCGACTGGGGCGCGGGGACGACCACGGCGTCGGGCTATCCCTTCGTGGTGAAACGGCTGAAACGCGGGCAGGCGTTGAGCGAGGCGACCGAAGTCTATCGCGGCGCGCCGGACGACCAGCTCATGTCCGCGCCGTTCATCCTGTCTGACGGGGCGGGCCACCGCGCCGCCTTCATCCAGCGCGGCGTCACCTTTTTCGGCTTCGAACATGGGTTGGTGACAGGCGATGGCGTGAAGAAGCTGCCGCTTCCGGCGAAAAGCAGCATCGTCGGCATGGTCGATGGCCAAGTGCTGATCCGCACCAGCGAGGACTGGACCAGCGGCGGCGTGACCGTGGCGCAGGGCGCGCTGGCGAGCGTGCCGCTGAGCGCGCTGGAAGCGGGCGAGACGCTGAAACCGCGCATCCTGTTCGCGCCCAGTCCGCGCCAGTCGATCGACGGGGTGGTGGCGACGAAAAGCCGCGTAATCCTGACGATCAACGATAATGTGCGCGGGCGGGCGATCATCCTGACGCCGGGCGTGGACAAGTGGAGCGCCTCGCCGCTGTCCCTGCCCGACAATGCGACGATCGCCACCGTCGCCGCGACCGATCGGAGCGACACGGCCTATCTGTCGGTTTCCGGTTTCCTCGCGCCGACGACGCTGTGGTCGGTCGATGCCGCCAGTCCCGCGCCCCGGCAGGTCAAGGCGACGCCCGCCCGCTTCGATGCTGACGGCCTTGTCGTCCAGCAGTTCGAGGCGGTGTCGAGCGACGGGGTCAAAATCCCCTATTTCATCGTCCATCGGAAGGATGTTCCGCTCGATGGCTCCACCCCGACGATCATGACGGCCTATGGCGGCTTCGAGATTTCCAATACCCCAAGCTACCCCGCGATCACCGGCAAGCTGTGGCTGGAACGCGGCAACAGCTTCGTGCTGGCCAATATAAGGGGCGGCGGCGAGTTCGGCCCGGCCTGGCACGAGGCGGGGCGCAAGACGAAACGCCAGATCATCTATGATGATTTCGCCGCCGTCGCGCGGGATATTTTCGCGCGCAAACTCTCCAGCCCGGCGAAGTTCGGCATCTATGGCGGGTCGAATGGCGGGTTGCTGATGGGGGTGGAGTTCAACCAGCATCCCGAATTGTGGAACGCGGTGGTCATTCAGGTGCCGCTGCTCGACATGATCCGTTACGAACGGATCGCGGCGGGCGCGTCGTGGGTCGATGAATATGGCAGCGTGTCGGTGCCGCAGGAAAAGGCGTTTCTGGAGACGATCTCGCCCTATGCGAATATCCGGCGCGGGGTAAAATATCCCCTGCCCTATATCTGGACGACGACCAAGGATGACAGGGTCGGGCCGCAACATGCGCGCAAATTCGCGGCGCGGCTCAAGGATTATGGCCTGCCCTATCTGTTCTACGAGGACACCGCCGGGGGCCATTCTGGGGACGCCGACATCGAACAGGGTGCGCGGTTGCAGGCGATGCAGATGGTCTATTTCAGCCAGCGGCTGGAGGGGAAATAGCGTTGCCGCCGAGTGACAATCGACCCGTCCCGCTAATTCGGCATTGCATTGCAGCAAAGGGTAGCGTCTGATCGCGCCATGCTGAAAGCCGCGCTGCATCACCTCACCGCCTATCGCTATTCCCGCCCGATCCGATTGGGACCACAGGTCATCCGCCTGCGCCCCGCGCCGCACAGCCGGACCAAGGTGCCCAATTATGCGCTGAAGATCGAGCCACAGGGCCATTTTCTCAACTGGCAGCAGGACCCGCACGGCAACTGGCTGGCGCGCATCGTCTTTCCCGATCCGGTCGATCGCTTTTCGATCGAGGTCGATCTGCTCGCCGACCTCGACATCATCAATCCGTTCGATTTCTTCGTCGAACCCTATGCCGAAAACTATCCCTTCGCCTATGACGAGCAGATCAGGACCGATCTGACGGCCTATTTCGACGTCGAGATGCAGGGACCGCGTTTCGAGACGCTGGTGGCGGAACATGCCGCGTTCCGGGGCCGGACGATCGATTTTCTGGTCGATGTGAACAGCAAGCTGCAACAGCGGGTCGGCTATGTCATCCGCATGGAAACCGGGGTGCAAAGCCCTGAGGAGACGCTGGATATCGGCACCGGATCGTGCCGCGATTCGGCGTGGCTGCTGGTGCAATTGCTTCGGCGGCTGGGTTTTGCCGCGCGGTTCGTGTCGGGCTATTCGATCCAGCTGGTCGCCGATGTCGAACCGATCGAGGGTCCCAAAGGCGTCACGCAGGACGTGGTCGACCTGCACGCATGGGCCGAAGCCTATGTGCCGGGCGCGGGCTGGGTGGCGCTCGATGCGACCAGCGGCATGTTTGCGGGCGAAGGGCATATCCCGCTGTGCGCGACGCCGCATTATCGCTCCGCCGCGCCGATCAGCGGCATGGCCGAACCCGCCGAGGTCGATTTCAACTTCGAAATGAGCGTCAGCCGCATCGCCGAAGCGGTGCGCATCACCAAGCCCTTCACCGAAGGCCGCTGGGCGGCGCTCGACGCGCTGGGGGCGCAGGTGGACGCGGATCTGATCGCGCAGGACGTGCGGCTGACTACCGGCGGCGAGCCGACCTTCGTCGCGACCGACGATCCGCAGGCCGATGAGTGGAATGGCGACGCGGTCGGGCCAACCAAGGCGGGCTATGCCGACCGGCTGATCCGGCGGCTGCGCGATCGCTTTGCGCCGGGCGCGCTGCTGCACCATGGGCAGGGCAAATGGTATCCGGGCGAAAGCTTGCCGCGCTGGGGTTATTCAATCTTCTGGCGCGCCGACGGCGTGCCGGTGTGGCGCGACATCAGCTTGATCGCGGGCGAGCCGGAAGTGGGCGACGCGACGGTGACGGCAGCGGATGCCGGGCGGTTTTTGAATGCCTTCGCCGATGGGCTGGGAGTCGAGACGGATTTCGTGCAGCCCGTCTATGAGGATGCGCTGGCCTGGTCGGTCAAGGAGGCGGAATTGCCCGCCAATACCGATCCCGGCGATCCGAAATTCGACAATCCCGAAGAGCGCGCGCGCATGGTCCGCGCGTTCGAGGGCGGCCTGAGCAAGACGGTCGGCTATGTGCTGCCGATCCAGCGCTGGCAGAGCGAGGCGCGCGCGCCGCGCTGGCAAAGCGAAGTGTGGAAGGTGCGGCGCAAGGCGCTGTTCGCGGTGCCGGGCGATTCGGCGCTTGGCTATCGCCTGCCGCTTGGCACCCTGCCCTATGTGCCGCCGTCCGACTTCCCCTATATCCACGCGCAGGACCCGAGCGAGCCGCGCGAACCCTTACCCGATTACCGTGCGGCGGCCGACCCAAGGGAGCGCGTGGAGCGGTCGCAGATGGCGCAGGCCGAGCATCAGGAACGGGTCGAGCAGGAATTTATCGAAGGCGCGGTGCGCACCGCCGTGACGGTCGAGCCGCGCGGCAATTTCCTGTCCGTGTTCATTCCGCCGGTCAAGACGCTGGACGACTATCTGGAACTGATCGCGCAGGTCGAGCATGTGGCGGAAGCAACGCGCATCCCGGTGCGGATCGAAGGCTATACCCCGCCCGCCGACCCGCGCCTCCACCTCCTCAAAGTCACGCCCGATCCCGGCGTGGTCGAGGTGAATGTCCAGCCGGCGAAAAGCTGGGCCGAATCGGTCGCGATTACGCAGACTGTCTATGAAGCCGCGCGCGAGACGGAGATGACCGCCGACAAATTCATGGTGGACGGCCGGTCGGTCGGCACCGGCGGCGGCAATCATCTGGTGCTGGGCGGCGCCACGGTGAATGATTCGCCCTTTATCCGTCGACCCGATTTGCTCAAGAGCTTTGTGCTTTACTGGCAGCGGCACCCCGCGCTCAGCTACCTGTTTTCGGGCATGTTCATCGGCCCGACCAGTCAGGCCCCGCGCATTGATGAAGCGCGGCACGACAGCCTCTATGAGCTGGAGATCGCGCTGGCGCAGGTGCCCAACCCCCTGAAATCTGGCCCGGTGACGGACGGCACTGACACGCTGCCGCCGCCATGGCTGGTCGATCGCCTGTTCCGCAACCTGCTGGTCGATGTCACCGGCAACACCCATCGCACCGAAATCTGTATCGACAAGCTGTTCTCGCCCGATGGCCCGACCGGGCGGCTCGGCCTCGTCGAGTTTCGCGGCTTCGAGATGCCGCCAGACCCACAGATGAGCCTGGCGCAGCAATTGCTGCTGCGCGCGCTGACCGCCTGGTTCTGGCGGGAGCCGCAGCAGGGCAATCTGGTGCGTTGGGGCACGACGCTGCACGACCGCTTTTTCCTCGGCCATTTCGTCTGGGCCGATTTCATGGAGGTGCTCGCCGACCTGCGCGGCGCGGGCTATGATTTCGATCCCAACTGGTTCGAGGCGCAGAAGCAGTTCCGCTTCCCGGTGCATGGCGCGGTGAATGCGGGCGGCGTGGGGCTGGAGATTTCCCACGCGCTCGAACCGTGGAACGTGCTGGGCGAAACCGGCGCGATCGGCGGCACGGTGCGCTATGTCGACAGCTCGACCGAGCGGTTGCAGGTGCGCGCCACCGGGCTGGTCGACGGGCGGCATATCGTCACCTGCAACGGGCGGCGGGTGCCGATGACGGCGACGGGCGTGCCGGGTGAGGGCGTGGGCGGCGTCCGTTACAAGGCGTGGGCGCCGGCCAACTGCCTGCATCCCAATCTGCCCGCCGACGCGCCGCTGACGTTCGATATCCTCGATAGCTGGAGCGGGCGGTCGCTGGGCGGCTGCGTCTATCATGTCGCGCATCCGGGCGGGCGCAATTATGATGATGTGCCGGTCAACGCCTACGAAGCGGAAGCGCGGCGCAAGGCGCGGTTCCAGGATCATGGCCATACCCCCGGACCCGTCGATATGCCTCCACCCGAAGCCCCGAGCGAGTTTCCGATGACGCTCGACCTGCGTTTGCGGCACCGGAGCCTTTGACGATGGTCGATGCGCCCGTTTGGGCGGACGAGTATCTCGCGCGGGTCGCAGCCACGCCGGCAGGGGGCGACCTGTTCGCCGGGGCCGCGCCCGATCTCGCGGCGCGCTGGCGGGGGATGCTGGATCGCCTGTCGGTGCAGGCGCAGGGCGACCCGGCGACGCTGGCCGACAATGCCGCGCGGCAGGCGATCGACCTTGGCATGGCGTTCCGCCTGACGGGCGACGAGCAGGAGCGCCCGTGGCCGCTCAGCCCCATCCCGATGCTGATCGGCGCGGCGGAATGGCGCGGGATCGAACAGGGGCTGGTCCAGCGCGCCGACCTGCTGGAACGGGTGATCGCCGACATTTACGGCGACCAGTCACTGGTGCGCGACGGCCGGTTGCCCGCCACCGTCATCACCGGAAGCCCGCATTATTGGCGGCTGATGACCGGCAATCCACCGCCCCATGGCCATTATCTCCACTTTTACGCCGCCGATCTGGCGCGGGGGCCGGGCGGCGAATGGCGCGTGCTGGCGGATCGGGTGCGCACGCCCGTCGGCGTCGGCTATGCGCTGGAAAACCGGCTCGCTCTGTCGCGCGCGACCGGCGATCTGCTGGGGGCGATGAACACGCGGCGGCTGGCGCCCTTCTTCAGCGAGTTGCGGCGCGGGCTGGCGGCGGATTGCGAGCGGAGCGAACCGCGCATCGGCCTGCTGACGCCGGGGCGGTTCAACCAGAGCTATGCCGAACAGGCGCATCTGGCGCGCTATCTGGGGCTGCTGCTGGTCGAGGGCGAGGATCTGATCGTCACCGATGGCCAGTTGTTCGTGCGCACCATTCAGGGGTTGAAGCGGATCGACGGCCTGTGGCGCTGGATGGACAGCCGCTTCCTCGATCCGCTCGCCTTCGACGGCAAGTCGCGCATCGGCGTGCCCGACCTGTTCGACGCCTGCGCGCGCGGCGGGCTGATGCTGAGCAACTGGCCGGGCGCGGGCGTCATCGAATCGCGCGCCTTCGCCGCCTTCCTGCCGCAACTCGCCAAAGCGCTGCTGAATGCCGACCTGCTGCTGCCCAATATCGCGACATGGTGGTGCGGGCAGGGGGCGGAGCGCGATCATGTACTGGCGCATATCGACGATCTGGTCGTGGGTTCGGCCTTCGATCAGGACGCCACGGGTCTTTCGGAGACGCATTTCGCGGCCGGATCGGCGCTTGCCCCGGACCAGCGCGCCGCGCTGATCGACGCGATCGGCCGCCGCCCGATGGATTATGTCGGGCAGGAAGTGGTGCGTTTGTCCACCACCCCCGCCATCGTCGATGGACGGCTGGCCCCCCTGCCCTTCACCCTGCGCGTCTTTGTCGCCCGCGACGAGCAGGGTGGCTGGCGGATCATGCCGGGGGCGTTCGCCCGGCTCGCGGCCCATGGCGATATTCGCGCCGCGCTGATGGGCGAGGGCGATCTGTCCGCCGACATGTGCGTCGTGGACAGTCAGCCCGCGGCGGCCGACGATATGTCCCGCCCTGACAGCGCGCCCGCCATTCGCCGCGTCGGCGGGATGCTGCCGGCCAAGGCGGCGGACAATCTCTACTGGCTCGGCCGCTATATCGAGCGCGCCGAAATGACCTTGCGCCTGATCCGCTCCATCGTCGGCGGGTCGATCGAGGCCGATCTGGGTCCCGCCGCCGGATCGCCGACGATGGAACGGCTGATCGACCAGCTGGCGCTGTGGGGGGCGACCGGCGGCACTGTGGGCCGGATCGGGCCGCTCTGTGCCCGCGCGCTGGGCGACGCCGCGCGACCGGGCAGTGTGCGCGCGCTGATGGGCGTGGTCGCCAATATCGGCGAAGGCCTGCGCGATCGGCTGGCGACCGACTTCTGGCGGCTGGTGCGCCTGCCCCTGCCCGCGTTCGACGGCGAGGTCATCGACTCGCTGCTCGCCGCATCGTCGCGCATGATCGAGCGGATTTCGGCGCTGTCGGGTCTGGCGGCGGAAAATATGGGCCATAGCGAGGGCTGGCGCTTTCACGATATGGGGCGGCGGATGGAGCGGGCGATCAATGGCTGCCGCCTGACGGCGCGGTTCGGCGCGGACTGGGCGAGCGCCGACGACCTGACCGTGCTGCTCGACCTGCACGACAGCCAGATCAGCTATCGCAACCGCTATCTGACCGGCCCGTCGCTCGGCCCGGTGCGCGATATCGTCGCGCTGGAACCGCATAATCCGCGCGCAATCGCCTATCAGGCGCAACGGATCGCCGATCATATCGCGGCGCTGCCGACGCTGCGCACCGACGGCATGCCGGAGGAGCCGCAGCGGCTGGCCGGTGGGCTGACCGCGCTGCTCGCGCCGCTGACCGGCGACATGCTGACCATGGCGGGCCTGGCCGATATCGAAGCGCGGCTGCTGGCCCTGTCCGACGCGATCGGCCAGCGCTATTTCCTGCCGGTGCGCAAGGAAAAGAGCGAAGGCGCGGACCTGCTGTCATGATCTATTCCGTCCGGCATGTGACGATCGTGGGCTATGCCTCGCCGATCCGGCTCGCGCGCTTCAATCTGCGGCTGCGGCCGATGCCCTGGCCGGGGCAATGGACCGCCGACTATGCGCTGACGGTCGATCCCGCCCCCGCCCTGATGCAGTCGCGCCCCAGCGCCTGGCCGGTCGACGTCGCGCGGATCGTGATCGACAGCCCGTTGCGGCAACTGACCATCGAAAGCCGGTTCCGCGCGGGCGTGGACGGGGGTGCGCCAGTCACGCCGCTGCCCGACGATCCGACGATCGGCGCGGTCGCGCAAGCCGCCCTCGCCGACCGGGCGATGGGACCGGCCGCCCCGGCGCATTATCTGTTCGCCTCGCCACGCGCCCCGCTGCTGCCGGAAATCGAACGCTGGGTCGGCGAGGGCCTGCACGCCGGGCGTCCGGTCGTGGCGGCGGCGCTGGAGCTGGCGCAGCGGATCAGGGCGGAGTTCGCCTATGATCCGGGTGCGACCGATGCGAGCACCCCGGTGGCCGACGCCTTTGCCGCGCGCCATGGCGTGTGCCAGGATTTCGCGCATGTCATGGTCGTCGCGCTGCGGCTCGCGGGCCTGCCCGCCGCCTATGTCAGTGGCTATCTGCGCACCGATCCGCCGCCCGGCCGCGCCCGGCTGGTCGGGGCGGATGCGATGCACGCCTGGGTGATGCTGTGGTGCGGCCCGGCGCGCGGCTGGATCGGCTTCGACCCTACCAACGGCGTCACCACCGGCGATGGCCATGTGTTCGTCGCCATGGGCCGCGACTTCGCCGATGTCACGCCGATCGACGGACTGTTCGTGGGCGGCGCGGGACAGGGCATTCGCACCATGGTCGATGTGGTGCCCGAAGCCTGACGCGGCGCTATTCGCCGATCTGGTCGAACATCAGCGTCATGCCCCGGCGCGGGCGGATGGTGAGGCGGCTGATTGGCTCCGGTTTCCAGCCGCGCGGCACCGACATGCGGTAGCGGCGCACCATGGTGGCGATCACGGTCATCACCTCCTGCTGGGCAAAGCCCGCGCCCACGCACACGCGCGGCCCCCGGCTGAACGGGAACCACGCCTGTTTCACCATGTCCGCATTGGCGGGGTCGTCGAAGCGGTCGGGATCGAAACTGTGCGGACAGGCCCAGTTATCCTTATTCCGCTGGGTCAGCCAGGGCGCGACCACCAGCATCGCGCCCGGCACCAGATCCTTGTCGCGCATCTGCATCGGGCAGGGCACCTCGCGCGGGAAGAAAGCGAGCGGCGGATACAGCCGCAGCGTTTCGCGGAAGATGTTGCGGATGACCGGCATGTCCTTGAGCATGGCGGCGGTCAGTGGCTGGTCGCCCGCGACCTGCATCACCTCCGCCCGTGCGCGATCCTGAATATGGGCGCATTCGGCGAGCAGATAATGCGCCCAAGTCATGGTGCTGGCCGATGTCTCATGCCCGGCGAGGAAGATGGTCGCGACCTGATCCATCACCTGCGCCAACGTGAAATGCGCGCCGGTTTCGGGATGCTTCGCCTCGATCAGCGACTGGAGGATATCCTGATGCGGGGCGGGTTCGCCGGCATGAAACCCCTCGAACCGTTCCTCCACGATCGGGCGGAACACGTTGCGGATCGCCTCCGCTGGCCTCACCGAGCGCCGTTCGAACCAGCCGCCGGGCAGGCCGTAGAGGCCCAGCATCGAGGCAGAGTGGGACAGGCGCTGGAACCGGCCGAACGCCCGATGGATGATGAAGGAGCGCTCGGTATCGAGCGTCTGGGAAAACAGGGTGCGAAAGATGATATCGGCGGCGACATGCGTCATCATCGGATCGATATTGATCCGCTTCGATCGGTCCGCCGCCTCCAGCCGCGCGACCAGCGCATCGGCGGCCCCGACCATCAAAGGCATGGACTTCGCCAGCGCGGTATGGGCGAAGGCGGGATTGACCATCGCGCGCTGATTTTCCCAATCCTCGCCATTGGCGGAAAAGACGCTGTTGCCGATCAGCGGCGAAAGCCCCTTCACCAGTTCGCGATGCTTGGGAAATTCCGTACCGCCGCGCAGGATGCGATCGACCAGCGGCAATTCGTTGGCGATATACATAAGCTGGCCGCGCCCGCGCACCTCGCCCATCTTCATCGTGTAGCTTTTTTCGAACAGGACGTGGATCCAGCTGTCCCAGCCGATGAAGAAGCGCCGCAGCATCGTGCGCTTGTTGCGCGTGGGTTGCGGATAGGGCGGGGTGAAGAGCGGATCGGTCATGAGATCGTCCTGAAAGCTGCGATGGCCTGATCGAGCGCGCGACGGCCCGCCGTGAGGCTGACGAAATCCACCGGCGACAGGCGGTCGCCCACGCGCAGATAGTCGAAATGCGCCTCATATTTGTTCGACCAGCCGCCATGATAATTTTCCGGCTCGTAGAACAAATGGAATCGCGGCGAGAGCATGTCGACCCGCGCGGCGTGGGCATTGGCGCACAGCAGCAGCGGATTGACGTTGAAATAGGCCGCGCCGTCCGGTGGGAAGGACAGATCGACATAGCGGAACGCCTTGTCCGCCAGCGCCGCCAGATCGGCATGATACCAGCGCGCATCGGTGCGCAGCGCGATCACCGGCACCACCTGTCCCATGCCCACCATGGCGAAGCGATCGGGCAGTGGACCTGAGCGGCGTTCGAACACGCGCCGCATCACCGACATGCCCAGTATCGTGCCGGCGCTATGGGTGAGGAACAGGATTTCGTCCCATGGTTCGTCCATCTCCTCGACGATCCGCTCTGCGAACCGATCGAGCCGTGCATCCAGATCCGGCCCCGGCCCACCGGCGGCGAGGGTATGATGATAATAGGTGAAACGCAGCAGCCAGGGCACGACCAGCTTGTTGAGCCACCGCCCCGACAGTGCGGCGCTGATCGCGACCCCCGCCAGCGCCGCCGCCCAGAAGGGCAGGACGATCCACAACAGCAGCGCGGGCAGCAGGGCCAGCAGCAGCGGGATGACGACCGCGAGGAAAGGCGGGTAGCAGATCGTCAGCACCGGCCCCGGCCGCAGGCGCTTCATCCGCTTGAACTGCATGAAGCGGGCATGGCCGACATAGGTGGCGATGGAGCGCAGGCCGAGCTTCAGCGGATTGCGAATCCACACCTTGCCGACCAGATCCTCCCAGCGGAGAAATTCATAGTCGGTCTCGACCCCGGCCTGCGGATTATCCACATCCCACTGCGTCGAGATGACAGAACCGGCGGGGCCGGCACGGCGCGCGCCGACAGTCAGCGCCTCGCCCGACAACGGGCCGAAGCGCGCGGCCTGATCGCGATAGAGCTGATGATAGAAACGCACCCCCCGAGGGTCGAAACCACCCAGGTAAAAGACTTTACGCTTGAACTTTTCCACCGCCCCCGCCCTAATCGGATCATGACCATATCCGAACGCGACTATTGCTATTTCATCGACCATCGCAAGTACAACCGAAACATCGGTTGCCGACGCCATGACAATGCCTATGGCATCAATGGCGGTGGATCGGAACGCGACCGCTGGCGCGCGGATTTTACTTTTTACCGCCACATGCGCGCCCATGGCGACCCGATGGCGCTGCCGTCGCTGCTGGCCTGCCTCGCCTTTGGCTGGTTCTGCTGGAATTATCATCCGGGCCGGGGGCTGTGGCGCGGCCAGTTGTTGCGGCGTTTCGCGAAGGCGCCGAAATGAGCGCCCCTGTGAAACGGGTCGCGGTGGGTCCGGTGACGTTCGGCAACGACCTGCCCTTCGTCCTCATCAGCGGGCCATGCCAGATCGAAAGCCGCGACCATGCGCTGCGCACGGCGGAGACGCTGGCGCGGATCGCGCGGGCGGCGGACGTGCCCTTCATCTTCAAATCCTCCTTCGACAAGGCGAACCGGACATCGGTGTCCGGGCAGCGGGGCGTGGGCATCGATGCGGGCCTCGCCATTCTCGCGGAGGTCAAGGCGGTGATCGGCTGTCCGGTGCTGACCGATGTGCATGAAGCGGGGCAGGTGGAGGCGGTGGCGCAGGCGGTCGATATTCTCCAGATCCCCGCCTTCCTTTCCCGCCAGACCGACCTGCTGCTGGCGGCGGGGCGGACGGGCGCGGTCGTCAACGTCAAGAAGGGCCAATTCCTCGCGCCGTGGGATATGGCGGCGGTGGCGGGCAAGGTCGCCTCGACCGGGAATGAGCGCATCCTGCTGACCGAGCGGGGGGCGAGTTTCGGCTACAACACATTGGTCAGCGACATGCGCGCGCTGCCGGAAATGGCGCGGACCGGCTATCCGGTGGTGTTCGACGCCACCCATTCGGTGCAGCAGCCCGGCGGACTTGGCTCAGCGTCGGGCGGGCAGCGCGAATTTGCGCCGCTGTTGGCGCGCAGCGCGGTGGCCGCCGGGGTCGCGGCGATCTTTGCCGAAGCGCATGAGGACCCCGACAATGCGCCATCGGACGGGCCGGTCATGCTGCCGCTCGACTGGATCGCGCCGATGCTGGCGCAATTGAAGGCGATCGACGCGGTGGTGAAGGGGTAAATCGCCCTCCCCTTCACGCTTCCGGGTGAGGCAAGATCGGGACCTTATGGCCGCGCCTGGCCGGTGCCGCGCACGATCCATTTATAAGTGGTCAGCCCTTCGAGCGCGACCGGACCGCGCGCATGGAGGCGGCCGGTCGAAATGCCGATCTCCGCGCCCAGCCCGAACTCGCCGCCATCGGCGAACTGGGTCGAGGCGTTCCACATCACGATCGCGCTGTCCACGGCATTGAGGAACCGCTCCGCCACGCCCGCATCTTCGGTGATGATCGCGTCGGTGTGATGGCTCGCATGGGCGGCGATATGGTCGATCGCCGCTTCGACGCCGTCGACCGTCGCGATCGAGACGATGGCTTCGAGATATTCGGTGTCCCAATCCTCGTCGGTCGCGGCCTTGACCCGGCTGTCGACCGCCACAATGGCTTCGTCACCGCGCACTTCGCATCCGGCATCGAGCAGAGCCGCGACCAGCGCGGCGGTATCGCCGAACGCGCGATCCACCAGTACGGTTTCGGTCGCGCCGCAGACGCCGGTGCGGCGCATCTTCGCATTGACGACCAGCGCCCGCGCCATGGCAGGGTCCGCCGCGCCATCGACATAGCTGTGGTTGATGCCGTCGAGATGCGCGAGCACGGGCACGCGCGCCTCCTCCTGCACCCGCGCGACGAGGCTCTTGCCCCCGCGCGGCACGATCAGGTCGATAAACTCCGCCGCCTTGAGCAAGGCGCCGACCGCCGCGCGATCCGTGGTGGGAACGAGCTGCACCACTTCGGCGGGCAGACCGGCGGCGACGATGCCTTCGACCAGCGCGGCGTGGATCGCGCGATTGCTTTCCTTCGCTTCGCTGCCGCCGCGCAGGATCACGGCATTGCCCGCGCGCAGGCAGAGCGCCGCCGCATCCGCCGTTACATTGGGGCGGCTTTCATAAATGATGCCGATGACGCCGAGCGGCACGCGCACCCGCGAAAGCTTGAGGCCGTTGGGCCGATCGATCGAATCGATCACACGGCCGAGGGGATTGTCGAGCGCAGCGACCTGATCCACTCCGTCGGCGGTGGCGGCGACCCGCGCCTCGTCCAGCCGCAGCCGGTCGAGCATCGCCGGGGACAGGCCACCGGCGGCGGCATTTTCCATGTCGCGCGCATTGGCAGCGAGAATATCCGGCGCATGATCGCGCAGCGCCTGCGCCGCGCGGCGCAACGCATCGACCTTTTGCGCGTCGCTCACGGACGCCAGTTTTGCGCCCGCCAGCCGCGCCCGCGCGCCGAGCAGGGCGATCAGCATTTCCGGGGTCTGGGTCAGGTCGTTCATTGTCGGTCTCGCCATTATTTGTCGCGCGCCTTAGCATGAAAGCGCGCGTAGGCGAAAGCGTCGTTCAGGAACGGGGCGGTCAGGCGGCCTGGGCGAGCGCCTGCGACTTGACGGCGGTGAGCATGCGGCAGGGCGGGATGTTGCGCCATTCCGTTTTTTCGTCCACCGCGCCGAACACCGGGGCGAGCAGGCTCTTCACCCGGTTCGAATATTGATAGACGAGGAACGCGCCGCCCGGACGCAGCGCATTGCGCGTTTCGACGCAAATCTTCTCGCCGACGCCCGCCGGCAGGGTCGAAAAGGGGATGCCCGACAGGATATAATCGGCCTGACGATGCCCCGCCTCCGCGATGAAGCGCGCGACGTCGGCGGCGGAACCATGCACCGTGCGCAAGCGAGGATCATCGATCTGGCTATCGAGATAGGCGGCGAAATCGAGATTGAGGTCGATCGCCAGCAAGGTCGCATCGGGATGCAGCCGATCCAGGATGGTGCGGGTGAAGGTGCCGACGCCCGGCCCATATTCCACAAACAGGCGCGTGCGATGCCAGTCGACATCCGCCAGCATGCCATCGACAAGCGCCGGTGACGATGGGATGACCGAGCCGATCATGCCGGGATGCTTCACGAACTGACGGAAGAACAGCCCCCACTGGCCCATGAACCGGCCGTAGCGCCGCGCGAGATCGGCCAGTCTGTTTTTTCGTTCATAGGGTAGGGAGGCCATCAATATCCGCCTGTGTTTCCATCATAGCCGCGTCGCAAATATGGGTGCCGCTGGCAAGCGGCTGACCCCTTCAGTAGCGACCAACGCACGGACGACAAACGGGTTTCCGCCCGTCGCCCGTGCCGGACGCATCAAAATTATCCCTGCCGGGGCCGCAGCATGCCGGGCGAAACGAAGCCGATCGGGTCGACCTGCATCGCGTTCTGCTTCAGCTTGGCGCGGATTTCCTCATATTCCCGCTCCATTTCCGGCGTAACCGACGCGCGGGTTTCCTCCAGCGCCGCTTCGAAATGGGATTGCCCCACTTTTTCGATGGAAAGCGACTGCCGCAGCGCGACGAGGCCCGCGCGACGCACCAGATCTTCGAGGTCGGCGCCGGTGAAACGATCGGTACGCGCCGCCAGCACATCGAGATCGACATCATCGGCCAGCGGCATCTTGCCCGTATGGATGGCGAGGATGCGGCGACGTCCCGCTTCGTCGGGCACAGGGACATAGATGAGTTCGTCGAAGCGACCGGGCCGCAGCAAGGCGGGATCGACCATGGTCGGGCGGTTGGTCGCGCCGATGACGACGACCGACTGCAATTCCTCCAGCCCGTCCATTTCGGCGAGGATGGTGTTGACCACCCGCTCCGTCACCTGCGGCTCGCCCATGCCGTTGCCGCGCGCGGGCACGAGACTGTCGAGTTCGTCGATGAACAGGACGGTCGGCGCGACCTGCCGTGCGCGCGAAAACAGCCGGGCGATCTGCTGCTCGCTCTCGCCATACCATTTGGACAGGAGATCGCTCGACTTGGTGGCGATGAAGTTGGCCTGCGCCTCCCGCGCGACCGCCTTCGCCAGCAAGGTCTTGCCGGTTCCCGGTGGGCCATAGAGCAGGAAGCCCTTGGCCGGACGGATGCCGAGGCGACGAAACGCCTCCGGGTCCTTGAGCGGCAGTTCTACCCCTTCTTTCAGACGCATCTGCGCATCGTCCAGCCCGCCAATGTCGGACCAGCCGATAGTGGGCGCCTGCACCATCACCTCGCGCATGGCGGATGGCTGGACGCGCTTGATCGCGGCCATGAAATCCTCGCGCGTGACGGACAATTCCTCCAGCACGTCGGCGGGAATCGTGCCGTCCTCCAGATTGAGGCGCGGCATGAAACGGCGCACGGTGTCGATCGCCGCCTCACGGGCCAGCGCGGCGATATCCGCGCCGACAAAGCCGTAGGTCATCCGGGCGAGTTCGCCAAGATCGACCGAATCGGCCAGCGGCATGCCGCGGGTGTGGATGCCCAATATCTCGCGCCGCCCGCGTTCGTCGGGCACGCCGACGACGATCTCGCGGTCGAAGCGGCCGGGCCGGCGCAGCGCTTCGTCGATCGCCTCGGGACGATTGGTGGCGGCGATGACGACCAGATTGGTGCGCGGCTCCAGCCCGTCCATCAGCGTCAGCAACTGGGCGACAAGCCGCTTTTCAGTCTCGCCCGTCACCTGGCCGCGTTTGGGCGCGATCGAATCGATCTCGTCGATGAACAGGATGGACGGGGCAGCCTTGGCCGCCGCCTCGAATATCTCGCGCAACTGCTTTTCGGATTCGCCATAGGCCGAACCCATGATTTCAGGACCGTTGATGAGGAAAAATTCGGCCTCCGATTCATTGGCGACCGCACGGGCGAGCCGGGTCTTGCCGGTGCCCGGAGGACCATAGAGCAACACGCCGCGCGGCGGATCGACGCCAAGCCGCTGGAACAGCTCAGGATAGCGCAGCGGCAGCTCGACCATTTCGCGCAACTGGTCGATCGTATCGGCCATGCCGCCGACATCATCATAGGTCACGTCGGCACGGCGCGATTCGCGCGGTTCCTCATATTCGGCGCGCAGCTCGATCTCGGTATCCTCGTCGATCTGCACCAATCCCTTGGGGACCGTCGACACCACCACCAGCCGGATTTCCTGAAGCGCATAGGCGGGCGCGGCCAGCATCTGGCGCAGATGGGCGGGCATTTCGCCCGGCGGCACCTGCTGCTGCCCGGCGGTCGCCACGACATCGCCGGCGGTCAGCGGCCGGCCGTAAAAAACCCGCTTCAAGGCTTCGGGATTCCCCTGAAGCCGCAGATTATTTTGTGCAGGAGCGAAAACGACGCGCTGCGCGCCGCGTGGCTCCGCCTTGCGGATAACGACGAAATCGCCCGAACCGACGCCGGCATTGGCGCGCTGAAGCCCGTCGAGGCGCAGGACGTCCAGTCCTTCATCCTCCTTATAGGGGCGCACCGCCCGCGCCGGGGTCGATCGCTTGCCGACGATTTCGACCACATCGCCCTCGGCCAGATGGAGTTCGGCCATCACGCCAAGCGGCAGGCGCGCAAGGCCCCGTCCCGCATCTTCGGGCCGGGCATTCGCTACCTGAATCTTGCGTCCTGCGCTTTCCTGGTCCGCCATAATGCCACCCGCTCCTTTGGTTCAGCAGCCAGATAAGAACACCCAGGATAAAACGGAAGAGCCACACCATGCCGCGAGCGGAACAAAAAAAAGGCCAGCCCGAAGGCCAGCCTGAAAAGTTTTAGGAGAGGATGCCTGAAAGGCACGTACCTTATCGGTTGCACGACGAAATCTTGCAAGTGCGAAAAGATCGAACCTGGTTGCATAAATTGCATCTTGCCATTTGCCGTATTTTCCTGCTCAATGTGGCGGGATGCTTGTAAATTGCCGCGCCGTCGCCTGATAATAGATATGATGCGACGCAGCGGATTGGCTTCGGATTTTGGACAGACATGCGTAGATTGCCGCCGCTTACGGCCTTGGAGGCCTTCGTTCAGGTCGCGCGCCTAGGATCGGTGAAGGCGGCGGCGGAGGAACTCGCCCTGTCGACGCCCGCGCTCAGCCGACGGGTGCAGGCGTTGGAACGCTTCATCGGCAAGCCGCTGTTCGACCGCAAGCATCAGGCGCTGGAAATCAATGTGGACGGGCAAAAGCTGCTCGATGACATTGCGCCCGCGCTCGATTCCGTCAGCCAGGCGCTGGAGAATATCCAGAGCGGGGCGAACCAGTTGCGGCTGCGGCTGGGCGTCATGCCGCTCTTCGCCACCCAGCGGCTGTTCCCCCAGCTGGGCGCGCTGCGGCAATTGCACCCCCAATTGCATATCGACATCGAAACCAACCCCTATGCCCTGGCCCGCCTCGGCGAAGGGCTGGACGCGGCCATCGTGCTGACCAAGGATATCGACCCGGCGCTCTATGCCCATGAACTCGATCGCGACGAAGTCTATCTGATCGGCCGCCGCGACCTGATCGAATCGGACAGGGCGATCAAGGCCCCCGCCGAACTGGCCCAGCACACCGTCCTGCTCCACCGCGACATGGTGCTGGCGTTCGATGCGTGGAAAGAGGCGGTGGGCCTGCCCGACCTGCAACCGCTGGCGATCGACAATTATGATTCCGGCCAGTTGATGCTGGAAGCAGCGGCGCAGGGGCTGGGCGTTGCGGTGATGCATGCATCCCATTTCAACGAGGCGGAGGATTCACGGCTGGCGCGACTATTGCCCGTCCATGTGGAAAGCCCCTATCGTTATTTCTTCGTATGCCGCCCGCGCGCCTTGCAGAACAGGGCGGTGCGGATCTTCCGCGACTGGCTGCTGACGGCGGACCTGTGACGGGTTGCGGCCATGCGAGGTGCGTTTATTGGTGAAAAAACTTAACCCTGTTTAGCCGGGACCGTTATAGCCACTATGACCGGGGCACCTTCTTCTTCCGCGAGTCCGCAACATGGGCTGACCGACCGTCTGACGCGATGGGCCAGGAGCCTTTCCGGCAAGCCCGACGAGGATGAGGCGGAAAGCCCCCGTCCCCGCCCCGGCACGGCGTCGAGCCGGGAGGTCAATCGCCGCCGCCAGCTCTATGAGGAGATTGGCGACTTCATCTTCGCCCATGATCTCGATCTCAATCCGCTCAATTTCGGCGTGGCGCTCGACTATCTGACCGGCGCCAATATCGGCGTGGAAAAGGCCGTGCGCGCCGTGCTGATGGAGCGGGGCAAGATCACCAATGGCTGGGTCGAATCGGTCGCGGCGGAACAGCGCGCGGACGAGGTCACCCCCGAAGCGCTGGCGTCGATGCTGGACAAGGTCGAGGAAAATCTCGCCCAGTTCACCGGGCTGGTGCATGAATCGCGCAGTTCGGCCAAGGATTATGGCGCGGCCTTGCAGGAACAGGCCCGCAATCTGACCGAAAGTCAGGACGCCGAACCGATCTTGGCCCAACTGGTCGGCCTGACCCGGTCGATGGTCGAAAAGACCCGTCAGGTCGAAAGCCAGATGCGCGAGAACCAGAAACAGACGGTCGCGCTCAAATCCAGCCTGGAAAGCGCGCGCCGCGCCGCCGAGCATGACCATCTGACCGGCCTGCCCAATCGCCGCGCCTTCGAAACCGTGCTGCGCGCGGAAGTGGCGGTGGCGCAGGCGGAACAGGAACAGCTTTCCGTGGCCTTTTGCGATATCGACCATTTCAAGAATATCAACGACACCCACGGCCATGACACCGGCGACCGGGTGCTGAAGTTCATCGCAAGCCTGCTGGCCAAGATATCCGACGACAAATGCCATGTCGCCCGTCATGGCGGCGAAGAATTCGTATTGCTGTTCCGCGGCAAGACAGCGGCCCAGACCTGCGAGGCGGTCGACAGCGTGCGGGAGGATCTGGCCACCCGAAGCCTCGTCAACCGAACCAATGGCGAGCGGATGGAACGGGTCAGCTTTTCCGCCGGCGTCGCCAATGTGCTGGCGTTCGAAGATCCGCGCGCCGCACTCAAGGCCGCCGACCGCGCGCTTTATCTGGCCAAGGAGCATGGCCGCAACCGCGTCTATCTGGCAGCGGAAACGGATTGAGGCTTCGGCGCCTTTTGCCCGAACGCCCTAGAAATCGGGCTTTTCATAATGGGGCGGCGGGGTGATGATCTCCATCCGTTCCGACAGGAGCGGGCGGAAGGACGGGCGCGATTTGAACCCCGCATACCAGCGCTTGACCGGCTCGTGCCCGGCCCAGTCGATGCCGCCCAGATAATCCGCCACCGACAGATGCGCCGCCGCCGCGATATCGGCGAGGCTGAGCGTGCCGCCCGCCATCCAGCTGCGATGGTCGAGCAGATAGTCCATATAATCCATATGGATGTTGGCGCGCTTCATCGCCTCGCGCAGTACCCGCGCGTCCGGCGGCGCCCGCTCGATCAGCCGCTTCTTCATCCGCTCGTGCAGCAGCGGGCCGACGACGTCGCCGTAGAAATTCTGGTCGAAGAAGGCGGTCAGGCGGCGCACTTCGGCGCGACCGACCGCCGTGCCGGAGATCAGCGGGAATTTTTCCACCGTCTCCTCGAAATATTCGCAGATCGCCTGGCTGTCGATCAGCGTCATCCCCTTGTCCTGATCGACCATCACCGGCGTCGTCCCGGCCGGGTTGAGATCGAGAAACTCGTCGCGCATCAGCCACGGCGATTCGCGCACGAGATCATAGCCCACGCCCTTTTCCCCCAGCAGCAAACGCACTTTGCGCGAAAAGGGGCAGAGCGGAAATTGGAAAAGTTGCCACATATGTCTGTCCTGTTAAGCGGACCCGCGCCCATGGGAAAGCGGCAAGCGGCAAAAAAAGCCGCGTGCGATGCGGCGCGCGCTCTTCCGATATCCGCCGACGGCCTTTAGAACGCTCGTGAGGCGTGCGCAGTTTCGCCCCTGAAAGGATGCTTCATGTCGGACGATTTCTTCCCGGTTCCCGTCGAATGGGCGCAACGCGCGCTGCTGGACCG
The DNA here is from genome assembly GCF_057809915.1 of Sphingobium sp. FG11. Classification (NCBI taxonomy): domain Bacteria; kingdom Pseudomonadati; phylum Pseudomonadota; class Alphaproteobacteria; order Sphingomonadales; family Sphingobiaceae; genus Sphingobium; species Sphingobium sp. FG11. Next base: position 196,409 of record NZ_JBMDKW010000005.1, on the reverse strand, counting down.
CGACGGACGCGCCGCCGACTATGCCCGGTCGATCGGCGCCCGGTCGAATGGGGACGCCGACGCGTACTGGCTGGAGCGGGCGAAGCGGCTGGACTGGATCACCCCGCCGACGCGCGCCGATGAAAGCAGCTTTGACGAGGCGGATTTCGGCGTCAAATGGTTCGCTGACGGTGTGCTCAACGTCAGCGCCAACTGCATCGACCGCCATCTGGCCCGCCGGGGCGACCAGACCGCGATCATCTGGGAACCTGACGCGCCGCAGGAAGAGCCGCGCCGCTTCACCTATGCTGAGGTGCATGAGGAAGTGTGCCGTTTCGCTAATGTGCTCAAGGGCGCGGGCGCGAAGAAGGGCGATCGTATCACCATCTATATGCCGATGATCCCGGAGGCCGCCTTCGCCCTGCTCGCCTGCGGCCGGATCGGCGCGATCCACAGCGTCGTGTTCGGCGGCTTTTCGCCCGAGGCGCTCGCCGGGCGGATCATCGATTGCGACTCCACCCTCGTCATCACCGCCGACGAAGGTCGCCGCGCCGGCAAGGCTGTGCCGCTCAAGGCCAATGTCGATGCCGCGCTGAAGGAATGCCCCGGCGTCCGCCGCGTCGTCGTCGTCCGGGCGACCGGCGGCGCGGTGACGATGAAAGATGGCCGCGACCTGTGGCTGCATGAGGAAAGTGGCCGGGTGTCGGCCGATTGCCCGCCCGAGCCGATGAACGCGGAGGACCCGCTGTTCATCCTCTACACTTCCGGCTCGACCGGCAAGCCCAAGGGCGTGCTGCATACGACCGGCGGCTATCTGTTGTGGGCTGCCCTGACGCATGAACTGTGCTTCGATTATCGGCCGGGTGACATCTGGTGGTGCGCCGCCGATATCGGCTGGGTCACGGGGCACAGCTATATCGTCTACGGCCCGCTCGCGAACGGCGCGACCACGCTGATGTATGAAGGCGTGCCCAACTACCCGACGCCCAGCCGCATCTGGGAAGTGATCGACCGGCATCAGGTCCACACCGTCTTTACCGCGCCCACGGCATTGCGCGCGCTGATGAAGGAAGGCGACGCCTATGTGAAGGCGACCAGCCGCGCCTCTCTCCAGCTGCTCGGCACGGTCGGCGAGCCGATCAATCCCGAAGCCTGGCGTTGGTATCACAGCGTCGTCGGCGAAGGCCGCTGCCCGATCGTCGATACCTGGTGGCAGACCGAGACCGGCGCGGCGATGATCGCGCCGATGCCCGGCGCCACGGACCTCAAGCCCGGCAGCGCGACGCTGCCGATGCCGGGCGTGGTGCCGCAGATTGTCGATGCAGAGGGTGTGGTGCAGGAAGGCGCGACCGAGGGCAATCTCGTCATCGCGCAAAGCTGGCCGGGGCAGATGCGTACCGTGTGGGGCGATCATGACCGCTTCTTCCAGACCTATTTCACGACCTTTCCCGGCAAATATACCACCGGAGACGGCGCGCGGCGGGACACGGACGGCTATTACTGGATCACCGGCCGGGTCGATGACGTCATCAACGTGTCGGGCCACCGCATGGGCACGGCCGAGGTCGAAAGCGCGCTGGTGCTGCACGAAAGCGTGGCCGAGGCGGCGGTGGTCGGCTTCCCGCACGACATCAAGGGCCAGGGCATCTACGCCTATGTGACGCTGAACAGCGGCGAGGAACCGAGCGACGCGCTCAAGCAATCGCTGGTCAAATGGGTGCGCACGGAAATCGGCCCGATCGCCACCCCCGACGCGATCCAGTTCGCCCCTGGCCTGCCCAAGACCCGCTCAGGCAAGATCATGCGCCGCATCCTGCGCAAGATCGCCGAGGGCGAAGTGTCGGCGCAGGCACTGGGCGACACAAGCACGCTGGCCGATCCGGGCGTTGTGGAGAATCTGGTCGCGAACCGGGTGGGGTGAGGGCGTTTCAACTGAAGGTTGAAATTTTTGGCTCAATCTGTATATTGAGAAAGCAAATGTCATTGGCTTAACGCCTTTCGATAGAACCCCCGTCATTGCCGTGGCGGGGGTTCAATCGTTCAAGGGGCGGGTTGCCGCCCGCCCCCTGCCCGTCGCACACTCTATTTAGAGCGCGAAACCTCCACGATCTTGAGGATCAAGGTCGTAAAGGCAATCATCACTCCAAGAGAGATGCACGCTTCTGCAAATGTCACGCATATTTCCTTCCATGAGCGGCACAATCGCCACATGGAATGTTCCTCCATTACAGGGTCGTATTTCAAGCGAGTTCGTTGCGCCCTTAAGTTCGCAACAGTCCTAAACCATCTCGCCCGTCAGCAACCTCGGCAGCGCGCCGGACTGGCCCCGCGCCTCGCTCATGAAGCGGTTTTTCAGCAACGGTGTGCGCTGGACAGCGGCCAGACCCGCGCGGCGGATCGCCGAGGGCAGCTTGCCCGGCACGTCGAACAGCCGCACGAGACCGTCCATCGCGACGCTGACCGACAGCGCGTCCAGCCCGCGCCAGCGCTGGTAGCGGGCGAGCAGTTGCGCGTCGCCCGGATCGAGGCCGAGGCGCAGGCCGTCCACCAGCACCTCGACCAGTGCCGCGACATCGCGGAAACCGAGGTTCAGCCCTTGCCCGGCGATCGGGTGGATCGCGTGGGCGCTGTCGCCGACCAGCGCGAGCCGCGTGTCAGTGATCCGCGCCGCATGATGAAAGCCGAGCGGATAGGAGGAGCGCGGCCCGGCAAGACTGATCTCGCCCAGGAACCCGCCCATGCGCTTCTGCGCTTCGGCCAGCCAGGCCCGTTCGGACAATTTCATCATCGCCGGCGCCTGATCGGTCGGTACGGTCCACACGATCGCCGATCGGGTGCCCGGCAGCATCGGCAGCAGCGCGAACGGCCCGCCGGGATAGAAAATCTCGTACGCCGTGTTGGCGTGCGGGATTTCATGGTCGATCGCCGTGACCATGGCGGTGTGCTTATATTGCCAGCGCGTCGTGTTAATGCCGGCGGCCTCGCGCGTCGGGCTGTTGCGGCCCTCCGCCGCGACCAGCAGCGCGCCGCCAAGCTCCACGCCGCTCGCCAGCCGCAGCGTCACGCCATCGGCGTTGCGGACGACATCCACCGCCCGGTCGGGCTGAAAGCGGGTCAGACGGTCGGCCTCGTCCGCCGCCCGCGCCAGCGCGACGCGCAACTCGCGATTGGGCACCATGACGCCCATATGACCATCCTCGCCATCGGGCGCGAAATCGAGCGCGCCCGGCTGCAATCCGTCGCTGACCCAGATGCGTTCGATAGGGCAGCCCTTGCCCGCCAGATGCGCGGCCACGCCGATCGCGTCGAGCATCGCGAAGCTGGTCGAGCTGATCGCGGAGACGCGGCCATCGAACCCGGCGACAACCGTGTCGACCGGATCGGCGGGGTCGATGACGGCGCAGGACACGCCATGGCGGGAAAGGGCGATGCCAAGGGTCAGGCCGACAAGGCCCCCACCCAGAATCACGACGTCGAAGCGTTGCATGACCTGGGTTCTAGGGCGTCCTGTCCGGCATGGGAAGCGCCCACATGCTTCCCATTGCCAGCATCACAGCGTCCGCAGCCAGCCCGCTGGTCCCTCCACCGTGCCGCGCTGAATGCCGGTCAGTTGCGCGCGCAGCGTTTCGGTGACGATGCCGCCGTCGCCATTGCCGATGGTGAAGTCGCCGCCCGCGCTCTTGACCGTGCCGATCGCCGTGACGACCGCCGCGGTGCCACAGGCGAAGGCCTCGCGCAGCGTGCCGCTGGCGGCGTCGGCGCGCCACTGGGCGAAGCTGTAGGGTTCCTCGCGCACGTCATGGCCGCTCGCGCGGGCCAGCGTGATGATGCTTTCGCGGGTGATGCCGGGCAGGATCGTCCCACCGAGCGGTGGCGTGACGATCGACCCGTCGTCCATGACGAAGAAGATGTTCATGCCACCCAGCTCCTCGACCCATTTATTTTCGGCCGAATCGAGGAAAACGACCTGGTCGCAGCCCTGTTCGATCGCTTCCTTCTGCGCGATCAGGGACGCGGCATAATTGCCGCCGCATTTGGCCGCGCCGGTGCCGCCGCGCGCGGCGCGGGTAAAATGTTCGGAAACCCAGAGCGTGACCGCCTTCTTCCCGCCCTTGAAATAAGCGCCGGCAGGCGAGGCGATGACGCAGAAAATATACTCCGCCGCCGGCCGCACCCCCAGGAAGGTCTCGCTCGCGAACATGAAGGGTCGCAGATACAGGCTGCCTTCCCCGTCCGGAATCCAGTCGGCGTCGATCTTCACCAGCGCCTCGACCGCTTCGAGGAAAATCTCTTCCGGAAGAGCGGGCATCGCCATGCGCTCGGCGGACTCGGCGAAGCGGCGGGCATTTTCCTCCGGCCGGAACATGGCGATGCTGCCATCGCCAAGCCGATAGGCCTTCATGCCTTCGAAGATTTCCTGCGCATAATGGAGGACCGCGCAGGCCGGATCGAGCGTGAAGGGTTCGCGCGCGCCGACGCTGTGGCTATGCCAGCCCTGCCCCTCGGTAAAGCGGATCGTCACCATATGATCGGTGAAAATGCGCCCGAATCCGGGGTCCTGAAGCAAGCGGGCGCGTTCCTCCGCCACGACAGCCTTGGGGCTGGGGGTGATGGTGAAGCGCGATGACTGCTCGACGTCCATGACGGGACTCTCCTTCGGGGCTTGGACGCGTGAGCCTATGTCATAGTTGCGCCCGCAAAACAATGTCAGCGTTACTGACCGATATGGGCGCCATGTTGCGCTTGGCCGATGCCCGTCGCGGCGGTATTCCGGCGCATGCATTTTTTCTCGGACAATGCGACCCCGCTGTCGCCTTCGGTCATGGCCGCAATCCTCGCCGCCGACCGGGCCGACCACGCCTATGATGGCGACGCGTGGAGCGACCGGCTCGACGGCGCTTTTTCCACCCTGTTCGAAACGCCGGTCCGGGCGCTGTGGGTCGCCACCGGCACGGCGGCGAACAGCATCGCGCTCGCCTGCCTGTGCCCGCCCTATGGCGGCATCCTGTGCCATGAGGAGTCGCATATCGCGGTGGATGAATGCGGCGCGCCCGGCTTCTTCACCCATGGCGCGAGCCTGATGACGCTGCCGGGCGTGGGCGGCAAGGTGACGCCGGAGGGGGTGAAAGCCCGGCTCGCCACGATCCGCCCGGACGTGCATCAAACCCCCGCCAGCGCGATCAGCATCACCAACGCGACCGAATATGGGCTGGTCTACACGCCGCAAGAGGTCGCCGAGCTGGGCGACATCGCGGAAGCGCATGGCCTTGGTTTCCACATGGACGGGGCGCGCTTCGCCAATGCGGTGGCGCATCTGGGCTGTTCGCCCGCCGATGTGACATGGCGCGCGGGCGTGGACATCCTCAGCTTCGGCTGCGTCAAGAACGGCGGAATGATCGGCGAGGCGCTGATCTTTTTCGGCGAGGCGGCGGACGCGCGGGCGACGGAGGCAGCGCGATGGCGCAAGCGATCGGGGCATCTCCTGTCGAAAGGCCGATACTGTGCCGCGCAGATTCTGGCGATGCTGGAGGATGATCTGTGGCTCGCCAACGCGCGCGCGGCCAATGCGGCGGCCCAAGCGCTCGCGCAGGCGGCGGGCGGGCGGCTGCTCCATCCGGTGCAGGCAAACGAGCTGTTCCTGCGGCTGAGTGCGGATGAAGCCGCAACCTTGCGCGTACAGGGCTTCGATTTTCACGACTGGGGCGAAGGCGCGGTGCGGATCGTCACCAACTGGTCGCAGGACGGGTCAAGCGTCGCGCCGCTAGCACAGGCGCTGGCCGCCCTGAATGCGGGCGAGGCCGCCTGATAGACTCAGCCGCGTTCCCGCAGGCAGGCGGCCAGCCCCTGCACATAGGTTGGATAGCGCGGCGTCCAGCCGAGCAGCCTCTTCGCGCGGCCATTGGCGACCCGGCGATTTTCCGCATAGAAACCGCGCGCCATCGGCGACAGACCGGCCTCGTCCAGTCCGAGCAGCGGCGGCCAGGGCTGGCCCAGCAGGTCGCACGCCGCCTCAACGACCGCATTTTGCGCGCAGGGGAGATCGTCGGCGAGGTTATAGACGCCGGGCGGGCCGTTGAACGAGGCGATCACGCCCGACACGATATCGTCGACATGGACGCGGCTGAACAGCTGGTCGCGCAGGGCGACCCGATGGGCCTTGCCCTCGCGCACCCGCTCCAGCGCCGACCGGCCGGGTCCGTAAATGCCGGGCAGGCGGAAGCGGCGCATGTCGGCACGCAACGCTCCCCAGGCGAGATCGGCGCGAATACGCGCGGCGCGGCGGCCCTGCCCCACCGGGCTGGCCTCGTCCACCCACGCCCCGCCGCTGTCGCCATAGACGCCGGTGGAGGAGAGATAGCCGGTCCAGATGGCGGGCGCGGCGGCGATGGCGGCGCCATGGCGGACAAGAACCGGATCATCCTCCCCCTCGGGCGGAACGGAGGAGAGGATATGGGTCGCGCTCCCGATCGCCGCCTGCACCGCAGCCTCGTCGGTGAAGGCGATCGCGCCGTCCTCGCCCGTCCGCCGCACGCCGGTGACGCGCCATCCGTCCATCGCGAGGCGCCCCGCCAGCCGCGACCCGCTAAAGCCCATGCCCAGGATCAGCATGTGCGGCGGGACGGACGGGCCTGCGCCGATCAGACGGTGAAGCTTTCGCCGCAGCCGCAGCTGCCTTTGGCATTGGGATTAGCAAAGACGAAACCGGCGGTGAAATCATCCTCCACCCAGTCCATCGTCGATCCGATCAGATAGAGGACCGACGCGCCGTCGATATAGAGGACGCCGCCGGGCGTTTCGATCTTCTCATCGAACTTCGCCTCTTCGCTGACATAATCGACCGAATAGGCGAGGCCCGAACAGCCGCGCTTGGGCGTGGAGAGCTTGACGCCGATCGCCCCCTCCGGCGCTTGCGCCATCAGGTCGGCGACGCGCGCCTGCGCCGCCGGGGTCAGGATGACGGCGGCGGGACGGACGCGGCTTTTGGTCTCCGTGGTCATCACAGCATCCCCAGTTCGAGCTTCGCCTCGTCGCTCATCTTGGCCGGGTCCCATGGCGGGTCCCAGACCAGACTGACCTCCGCATCGCCGACGCCGGGCACCGCGCCGACGCGCATCTCGACCTCGCCGGGCATGGATTCGGCGACCGGACAATGCGGCGTCGTCAGCGTCATCGTCACCATGACATGACCTTCATTCACCTCGACGCCGTAGATCAGGCCAAGGTCGTAAATGTTGACCGGAATTTCCGGGTCGTAAATTTCCTTGAGCGCATCGATCACGCTCTCATACAGGTCGCCGCCCGGCTCGCCCACAGGCGCGCTCGCGGGCTTCGCGGCAAGGAAGCCGTCGAGATAGTCGCGCTGGCGCGGCTCGGCTGCAAGCGGTTCGACCCGCGCCTTGAGGGGCGCATCCACCGCGTCCACTTCTTCCACCATGATCTTGCGTTCCTCAGCCATTCCCGAAGATCTTCCTTACCCGTTCGAGTCCCGCGACCAGCGCGTCCACATCGCCGTCGTCGCTGTAAATGCCAAAGCTCGCGCGCGCGGTCGCCTCGACGCCCAGATGCCGCATCAATGGCTGGGCGCAATGATGCCCCGCCCGGATCGCGACGCCGGTTTCGTCCAATATGGTGCCGACATCGTGCGGATGCACCCCCTCCACCTCGAAGGAGAGGATGCCGGCGCTATCCTCCGGCCCGAACAGGCGAACGCTGTTGAGACCTTCCAGCGCGGCGCGCGCCTTGCCGACCAGCGCGCATTCATGCGCATGGATCGCGTCCAGCCCGATCCCTTCCACATAATCGATCGCCGCCGACAGGCCGACGACGCCGGTGATGTGCGGCGTCCCCGCCTCGAACCGGGTCGGGGCGGGGGCATAGGTGGTCTTCTCGAACGTCACCTTGTCGATCATCGATCCGCCACCCTGATAGGGCGGCATGGCGTCGAGCAGGTCTTTGCGACCCCACAGCACGCCGATGCCCGTCGGGCCATAGAGCTTGTGCGCGGAAAAGACGTAGAAGTCGCAACCGAGCGCCGCCACATCGACGGCGAGGCGCGGCACCGCCTGACAGCCGTCGATCAGGATCTTGGCGCCAACCATATGGGCGATGTCGGCGGCGCGGCGCACATCCAGCACACTGCCCAGCACGTTCGACACATGGGCGAGCGCGACCATCCGGTGCCGCGGCGTGATCATCGCGCGCATCGCGTCGAGATCGATCCGGCCATCCGCCGTCAGCGGCACGACGTCGATCGCCGCGCCGACGCGCTCGGCGACCATCTGCCAGGGAACGATATTGCTGTGATGCTCCAGCATCGACAGCAGGATGCGATCGCCCGCCTTGAGTTGCGTCCCCGCCCAGCACTGCGCGACGAGGTTGATGCCCTCGGTCGCGCCGCGCACATAGACGATCTCGCTGTCCGATGCCGCGCCGATGAAGTCCGCCACCTTGCGCCGCGCCGCTTCATAGGCGAGCGTCATATTGGCCGAGCGTTCATAGACGCCGCGATGGACCGTGGCATAGTCCGGCCCATAGGCGCGGGCGATCGCGTCGATCACGGCGCGGGGCTTTTGCGCGGTGGCGGCGCTGTCGAGATAGTGCCAGTCGCCCCCCTTTGCATTCAGAAGGCCGGGGAAATCGTCACGCAACCGCAGGGCTTCGGCGAGGTCGTTCATACCAGCGCCTCCAGCTTGGCAAGCGCGGCGGCTTCGAGCCGGTCCTTGACCGCCTCATCCGCGACATCGTCAAACACCCCGGCGACAAAGGCCTTGAGCAGCAGCGTCTTGGCGGTCGCCGGGTCCATGCCGCGACTGGCCATGTAGAACAGTGCCGCCTTGTCCAGTTCGCCCACCGTCGCGCCATGGGCGCATTTCACATCGTCGGCGAAAATCTCCAGCTCCGGCTTGGCATTGGCGGTGGCGGTGCGGTCGAGCAGCATCGCCTTGATCGACTGGAAGGCGTCGGTGCGCTGCGCGTCGCGCGCGACGTTGATGGAGCCAAGATAGCTGCCCGTCGCGCGCTGGCCCAGGATCGACCGAATCGTCTGGCCGCTGGTCGCGTCCGGCTGCGCGTGGACGACCTTGGTCACGATCTCCAGCACCTGATCGCCGCCGCCGATGATCGCGCCGTTCAGTTCGAAATGCGCGCCCTTGCCGAGCGTGACGGTAAAGGTCACGCGGCCAAGCTTGCCGCCGATGTTGAGCACATGGAAATCGCAGCGCGCGCCATCGGCGAGGGTGATCGCATAGTCATGCACCACCGCCGCGCCGGTCGCCGCATCCTGCAACAGATGATGACGCGCTGATCCCCCGGCAGCGACGTCGATGCGTACCGGCGCGGGCGTCGGCCAGATCGCCGCCAGCGCGTCGAGATCGCTATAGCGCCATTCTTCCTGTCGACGCGTGGGAAGGGTGAGCGTGGTCACGCCGCCAGCACCTGCGCATAGCCTTCGCGTTCCAGCTCCAGCGCGAGTTCGGGACCGCCCGACTTCACGATCCGTCCGGCGGCGAGGACATGGACATAGTCCGGCTGCACATAATCGAGCAGCCGCTGATAATGGGTAATGAGCAGCACCGCCTTGTCGGGCTTGCGCATGATCGCATTGATCCCCGCGCCGACGATCTTGAGCGCGTCGATATCGAGGCCCGAGTCGGTCTCGTCGAGGATCGCCAGCTTGGGATCGAGAATGCCCATCTGCACCATTTCGGCGCGCTTTTTCTCGCCACCCGAAAAGCCGACATTCACCGGACGCTTGAGCATGTCCATGTCGAGGCCGAGCAAGCCGGCCTTTTCCTTGGCGAGCTTGATGAATTCGCCGCCGTTCAGTTCCTTGTCGCCGCGCGCACGGCGCTGACTGTTCAGGCTCTCGCGGAGGAATTGCAGGTTGGAGACACCGGGTATCTCGACCGGATACTGGAAGCCCAGGAACAGCCCGGCGGCGGCGCGCTCATGCGGGTCCAGTGTGAACAGGTCCACACCGTCGAACGAGGCCGTTCCGCCTGTCACCTCATAACCCGGCCGGCCGCCCAGCGTGTAGGCGAGCGTCGATTTGCCCGCGCCGTTCGGCCCCATGATCGCGTGGATCTCGCCCGGATTGATGGTCAGCGACAGGCCCTTGAGGATCGGCTTGCCGTCGATTTCATTCGTGAGGTTTTCAATCTTGAGCATGATTATCCCTTGTGCGCCCGCTGGAGCGTCCGCGCGGTCCAGAACGCTATGTCGCGCACATCGCCCGGCGCAGGAAACAGCGTGTCGATATGGCGCTTGACCGGCATATAGGGCCACCAGTCGGCGCCATCCTCGGGCGGTCCCTTTTCCAGCAGCGCGACGACGAATTCGCTGACCGGCCCCATGCGGGCGAGGTTCGGGGCTTTCGCCTTGTGGAACGCCTTGTCCTTGCGCAGCTTCTCGGTCATCGCCTTGTCGCCCGCTTCCAGCGCGGCGCGGCAGTGCGTTTGATAAGCGTCGAGATCGCCGAACTCGGCCCGCGCGCGCGGCTCCAGCTCGCCCTCCTCCAGCTCATAATCCTCGGTCAGGATACGGATCGCGGCGGTCCACGCCTGACCGTTGCCGACATCCTCCGCGAAATCGGCGAGTGCATCCTGAATATCGTCTTCGTCGCTCAAAATTCTTGTCCTTGAGAATATGGGACGGGCCTCAGCCCACCGATCCTTCCAATGAAATCCCCAGCAGCTTCTGCGCCTCAACCGCGAATTCCATCGGCAGTTGTTGCAGCACTTCCTTCGCGAAGCCGTTGACGATCAGGCTGACCGCGCTTTCCTGATCCAGCCCGCGCTGCATCGCGTAGAAAAGCTGGTCGTCGCTGATCTTGCTGGTCGTCGCTTCATGCTCGATCTGCGCGCTCGGGTTGCGCACCTCGATATAGGGGATGGTGTGCGCGCCGCACTGGTCGCCCAAAAGCAGGCTGTCGCACTGGGTGAAGTTGCGCACGCCCTCCGCACCCGGCGCGACGCGGACGAGGCCGCGATAGCTGTTGTTCGAACGGCCGGCGCTGATCCCCTTCGACACGATGGTCGAGCGGGTGTTTTTCCCGTTGTGGATCATCTTGGTGCCGGTGTCGGCCTGTTGGCGGTTGTTGGTGAGCGCCACCGAATAAAATTCGCCAACGCTATTCTCGCCGTTCAGCACGCAGCTTGGATATTTCCAGGTGATCGCGCTGCCGGTTTCGACCTGCGTCCAGGAAACCTTGCTGTTGCGGCCCTGGCACAGCGCCCGCTTGGTCACGAAATTATAGATGCCGCCCTTGCCATCGGCGTCGCCCGGATACCAGTTCTGGACGGTCGAATATTTGATCTCGGCATCGTCAAGCGCGACCAGTTCGACCACAGCCGCATGCAACTGGTTCTCGTCGCGCATGGGTGCGGTGCAGCCTTCGAGATAGCTCACATAGCTGCCCTCGTCGGCGACGATCAGCGTGCGTTCGAACTGCCCGGTATTCTCCGCGTTGATGCGGAAATAGGTGGACAGTTCCATCGGGCAGCGCACGCCCTTGGGAATGTAGACGAAGGTGCCGTCGGAAAAGACCGCGCAGTTGAGCGTGGCGAAATAATTGTCGTGCATCGGCACGATCTTGCCGAGCCAGCGCTTCACCAGATCGGGATATTCGCGCACCGCTTCCGAAATCGAACGGAAGATGACGCCCGCTTCCTCCAGCTCCTTGCGGAAGGTCGTGGCGACGGATACCGAATCGAACACCGCGTCGACCGCGATCTTGCGACTGCCTTTCACCCCGGCGAGCATCTCCTGCTCGGCGATGGGAATGCCCAGCTTCTTGTAGGTGGCGAGGATTTCGGGATCGACCTGATCCAGCGAATCCAGCTCCACCTTTTTCTTCGGCTCGGCGTAATAATAGGCGTCCTGATAGTCGATCGGCGGCACGTCGAGCTTGGCCCAGTCGGGCGCCTCCATCGTCTGCCACAGCGCAAACGCCTTTAAGCGCCAGTCGAGCAGCCATTGCGGCTCCTTCTTCTTGGCGGAGATATAGCGAACCGTGTCCTCGTTCAGCCCCTTGGGCGCGAAATCCTGCTCGATCGCCGACGACCAGCCATGTTCATAGGTGGACGCGCGGTCGGCGGCCTCCTGTGCCTGCGCGTTACGGGCTTCTCTTGTGGTCGCTTCGGTCATGCGGGTTCCCGGGAAAGGCTGGCGATGCTGACGCCGGCGAGCGCAGAGCGCACGGCGGCGCTGGCGATGTTCATATGCGGCTTGATCCGGCAGTCCGGCTCCAGCATGCAATCATGCGCGCCGCTATCTGCGCAGGCGGTCATGGCGATCGGCCCTTCGACCGCTTCCACCACATCGGCGAGGCTGATCGCGGAAGGAGGCCGCGACAGGCGCACGCCGCCGCCGGTCCCGCGCGTGGATTCGAGCAGGCCAGCCGCCGACAACCGGCTCACCAGCTTTTGCGCGGTGGGCAGCGGAATGCCGGTTTCGGCGCTGAGCGTCGTCGCGTTCATGCGCGCATATTTGCGGGTCGCAGGACCAAGCCCCGCTCCGCCACAATGACGCGCGGCGGCGGCCATCAGCACGACCGCATAATCAGCGAAACTCGACAATTTCATGCCCGGTTGCGAACCATTCTCAAATCGGATCGAATCAATCCGATTGGCATGTGGCCCCGCAGCGGCGCGGAATCAAGGTCTTTTACGCCCGGCTCAGGATCTGTTTGGAAATGCACCTCTGGCGCATCGGCACCTGAAATGCGCTCTTCCGCGCAGTTCCAGACAGACCCTCAACTTAGCCGGTTGAGCACCGCGACGTCCGCGCCAAGGGTTCGCCGCAGTAGCGTCAGTTGCGCCACGGCGGACGGCTCGGTCAATAGCTGGTGCGGCGTCAGGCCGATGAAATGCTTGATCTCGCGGATCAGGTGCGACTGATCGTAGAAGCGGCCATCCTCCAGCAGCGACTGCCAGTTTTCCCGGTCCAGCGCGATCCGGGCGCTGCACCGGAGCGCCCGATATTTGCGCGCGAGCAACTTGGGCGGCGCGCCATAATAGCGGTTGGTCAGCCGCGCGAGCTGCCGCGCCGACAGGCCGGTGGTTTCGACCAGCGCCTCGATCCGCGGCGATCCTTCATGCATCAGCCACTGGTCGATCGCCTCCAGTATCTGCCAGACATTCTCCGCAATCGGGCGCGCGAGCGCGATTTGTTCGGTCAATATCGCCCACATATGGTCGGCCATGGCCTCCGCATCGGTGATGCCGCGCAGTTCATCCATCAGCTTTGACCGCTTCAGACCCCGTTGGGCCACAGGATCGACCAATCGATCCGCCATGGCGCTGGCATCGCCGCCCAGCAGCGCAGCCCAACCCGCCGGCAGCAGCGACACGCCCAGAGCATGCGCCGGACCGTCCAGCGCGAAGCGCGTTGCGCCCATGGTCGGCCCCAGAAGGCAGGTTTCCGGCGTCGCCATCACGGTGCCGTCATGAAAATGATAATTGCCGCTGCCTTCGATCATGAAGCGCAACTGCGGTACATCGGCCCGCGTGACGTCTGAATAGCCGTGCACCGAAACCGTGAAAATATAGATGGAGCCGAAATAAGGGCGCAGATGCACGGGCGGCGCAAAATAGCGCAGTCGTACAGGGCCTTGTGCGGCATCTACGGTGAAGGAGAGCTTGTTCTCAGGGTCGGTGAGCGCGAGCATAGCCGCCGCTTTGCCGATATTGACGTGTTGCAACCCCATATGCGTGCCCCCGCAGTGCCCTACTATGCGCTATTGCGGGGGCTGCGCAAGCGCGGCGTCGCGGATAATCCAATATCTCTATCCCGCCCGTCAGCAATGCGGGGGATAAAAAACGACCCGGCGAAATGAGATCGCCGGGTCAGGGAAAGGTCTCTTTGGCCAAGAGCCAAGGAGCCTTCGGGTCGCAAGTTGCTTCTACCCGCTAATCGCGGACGCTTTATTGGATGGATTCGCCATTTCCCCGACGAAAAGTACCGTTTCGGATTAATCCGAGTTACAAAAAGTTGCTGAGGGCCAAATTTTCGCAGCGGCGCAACGCGACTCGACCATGGGTGGCCGGGCTGGCATAGCGCCGCCATGTCCTATCGCCTGCTTCGCCCATTTCTGTTCGCTCTGGATGCCGAACGCGCGCATCATCTGTCGTTGCGGCTGTTGCGGCTGATGCCGCCGCCTGCGCCGCCGGTCGCCGATCCGGTTTTGACGCAGACGATCGCGGGCCTGTGCTTCCCCAATCCGGTGGGTCTGGCGGCGGGCTATGACAAGGACGGGCTGGTCGCGCACAAGATGCATGGCCTGGGTTTCGGCTTCGCCGAGCTGGGCACGCTGACCCCCCTGCCCCAGAGCGGCAATCCCCGGCCGCGCCTGTTCCGGCTGGTCGAGGACCGCGCGGTCATCAACCGCATGGGCTTCAACAATGGCGGTCAGGCGGCCGGGGCCGAACGGATCGCGAAACGGCGGCGCAAGGATGGCGCGATCGTCGGCGTCAATATCGGCGCCAACAAGGACGCGGTGGACCGCATCGCCGACTATGTGACCGGCGTGGCCTGCATGGCGCCGCTCGCCGATTATCTGACGGTCAATATCTCGTCGCCCAACACGCCGGGGCTGCGCGCCTTGCAGGATCGCGCGGCGCTCGATCAGTTGCTGGGCGCGGTGATGGCGGCGCGCGGCGCGGACCGGACGCCGATTTTCCTCAAAGTCGCGCCAGACCTGGAACCCGCCGATGTCGAGGATATCGCCGCCGCCTGCCTCGACCACCGGGTCGATGCGCTGATCCTGTCCAACACCACCATCGCCCGCCCGCCGCTGCGGTCGCGCCACGCGCAGGAGAGCGGAGGGCTGTCGGGCGCGCCTTTGCACGATCTGTCGCTTGGCCGGTTGCGCGATTTCCGCCGGTTGCTGGGCGCGCGACTGCCGCTGATCGGGGTGGGCGGGATCGCCACGGCGGAGCAGGCCTATGCCCGCATCCGCGCGGGCGCATCGCTGGTCCAGCTCTACAGCGCCCTCGTCTATGAAGGTCCGCTGCTGCCGCGCCGGATCAATGCCGGGCTGAAGGCGCTGCTGGCGCGCGATGGCATCGCCACGATCGGCGACGCTGTGGGAATCGACGCCTGATCCGTTTCAACAGGGATGACGCGCATGATCGTGAAGCTTTTCCGCCCTCTCGCCGCGTTCGCGCTGGTTTGCGCCGCGCCGCTACCAGGGTGGACGCGGGAGCCGGTTTCCGCGAACGCCATCGTATCGGCGGCCGATCCCCGCGCGGCGGCGGCGGGGCAGGAGATTCTGCGCAAGGGCGGCAGCGCCACCGACGCGGCGATCGCGATGATGCTGACGCTCAACGTCGTCGAACCGCATAATAGCGGCATCGGCGGCGGCGGCTTCATCCTGCATCATGACGGGCGGACGGGCGTGCTCGAATCGATCGACGGGCGCGAAACCGCCCCGGCCGCCGCCCGGCCCGACCGCTTCATGGGCGCCGACAGCAAGCCGCTGCCGTTCATTCAGGCGTGGCCCGGCGGCTATTCGGTGGGCGTGCCCGGCAATCTGCGCATGGCCTATGAAGCGCATCGCAAATGGGGGAAGCTGCCCTGGGCCGATCTGTTCGCGCCCGCGATCCGCTATGCCGAAAACGGGTTCGAGCTGGGGCAGCGAACCGCGACGGCCTTGAACGCGACACAGGGCATCTGGAAGGATTTTCCGGAGATCCAGAAATATTTCTGGGTAGACGGCGCGCCGCCGCCGGTCGGCACCCTGCTCAAAAATCCGCCGCTCGCAGCGCTGTTCCGGCGCATCGCCGCGGAGGGGCCGGACGCTTTCTACACCGGCGACAATGCCCGGCAGATCGCCGAAACGGTCACGAATGCGCCCAAAAATCCGGTGCCCATGACGCCGGACGATCTGGCGGGTTATCAGGCCAAGCCGAGGAAGCCGGTCTGCGGCCCGTATCGCACTTACACGATCTGCGGCATGGGTCCGGCGTCGGGCGGCGGCATCACCGTGCTTCAGATATTGGGCATGATCGAGCGATTTCCGCTGGGCACATGGGGCAAGGAGGATGTCCGCTCCTGGCATGTCATCGGCGAAGCGATGCGGCTCGCCTATGCCGATCGCGGGCAATATCTGGGCGACCGCGATTTCGTCGACGTGCCGGTCGCCGGGCTGATCGACCCCGCCTATCTCAAGGGGCGGTCGGCCGCGATCCGGCTCGACCGCTCGCTTGGCCTCTATGCGCCGGGGACGCCCGAGGGCGCGGGCAAGCGCACCGCCGCCCTGCCTCAGCCCGAAAGTGGCACCAGCCATTTCCTCGCCATCGACAAGGCAGGCGACATCACCGCCTGGACATCGACGATCGAAAGCTTTTTCGGTAGCCAGTTGATCGCCAACGGTGTCATTCTGAACAATGAACTGACCGATTTCAGCTTCACGCCCGAAAAGGACGGCGCGCCGGTCGCCAACCGGGTCGAGCCGGGCAAGCGGCCGCTCTCCTCCATGTCGCCGACGATCGTCTATGATGCGAGCGGCAGGCCGGTGTTCACCGTAGGCGCGGCCGGGGGTGCGACGATCATCATGCAGGTCACCAAGGCGCTGGTCGCGCATCTCGACTGGGGCCTGTCGGCGCAGGAGTCGATCGCGATGGGCCTCGAATATTTCGACAAGGACGGGCTTGTGCTGGAACAGGGCACGGCGCTCGAAGCGCTCAAGGCCCCGCTCGAAGCGCTCGGCCATCATGTGACGATCAATCGCCTCGGCCTCAAGGCCAACGCCGCCGAACGCGCCGCCGACGGCCGCTGGATCGGCGCCGCCGATCCGCGCAGCCCCGGCGTGTCCTTGCAGGAATAATCAACCCTTCAGGTCGAGACCGGCGACGGTAAACTCGAACGGAAAGCTTTCATCCTTCGCTCCGACCGCGAGGTTGATCTTCACCGATTTCGATCGAGCGATCGCCTCATAGGCTTTTTCGGACGGCTTGATCTCGATACCATCGTTCGTGTCGGCCAGGCGGCCCTGCCAGCGGTGGGTTTTGCCATCGTCGGTCACAGCCGTCACCGCGCAGTCGGACAGGTCGCAGTGGAAGGGCGCGCCGACCAGCTTGACCGTCACATCCTTCTCGCCATTGCTCATCGGCTGGATCAGCAGGACGGAGAATGTGTCGGGCGCGGTCATCGTCTGGACGGTGTTCGCGCTGCCCAGATAGGCGAGCTTCGCACCCTGCCCCGCATCGCGATATTTCCAAACCTGACCGATCTGGTCGCGCTGGGTCGGCTCCTTCGAACCGCCACCGCACGCCGCCAGCAGGCCAAGGCCCGCCAGCATCATCATATTGCGCATCGCTCATCCTCCTTGACCCGGCATAAACGCGCGGGTGGCGGGAGGAGTTGCCTTCAGGCGTAGCGGGCGGCGGTGTCGCGGATCAGGGCGATCATGTTGGGGATGCCCTGGGTGCGGTTGGAACTGAGCTGGTTCTTCAGGTCGAACGGGGCGAGCGCGCCCTCGATATCGGCGGCGCTGATGTCGGCGGGCGCGCGGTCCTGCACCGTCAGCAGGACGAGCGCGATGATGCCCTTGGTGATCGCCGCATTGCTATCCGCCAGAAAATGCAGGCGGCCATCCTCCAGCGCCGTGGGATAGACCCACACCGCCGCCGAACAGCCGCGCACCAGCGTCGCATCGGTCTTGAGCGCGTCGGGCATCGGCTCCAGCGCGCGGCCGAGGTCGATCAGCAGGCGATAGCGGTCGTCGGCGTCGAGGAACTCATATTCTTCGGCAAGGTCGGCAAGGGTCGGCATGTCGGTCATGGCGGCCCATATAGGGCGAAATGCCCGCGCGGAAAGCCGCTTTCCCGCCAGCGGGGATCAAAGATCGACGCCGGCGGCGATCGCTTCGAGCTTGCGGATGCGCTCCCTGAGGTCGGCGACCTCGATGCGGGCGCTGGCCGATGGCGGCGTCCCATCGTCCAGCCGGCGCGCCAGCTCCGCGCGCTTGAGGTCGAGCCAGCCGGCCCAGCCGCGTAGGCCCGCGAGCGCGACGATGACGAGCGCGGCAAGTCCCGCCGCCGCCATGCTGAGGTAGAAGAAGGGTTCGTGCATCACATCCTCCCTATGTGCGGCTGCCGCTCAGTCGCGGTCGCGCAGCTTCTCAAACTCGCGCTCCAGCGCAATGGAGCCGTCGGTCGCGAGCCGTTCCAGCACGGCGACGCGATCCTTGAGCGATTTAACCTCCGCCCGCAGCCGTTCGGCCTCGGGATCGGGCGTCCGGGCGATGAAGTCCTCGCCCTTGTGACGGCGCACGACGCCATATCTGGCGCGGACGACGCTGGCGATGGCGGTGATCGCGACGATGGCGACGACCATTTCAAACGGATTCATGGCGTGATTCCCCTTTTGTCTGTGGCGCTTCGCCCGATCAGCCGCCGGACCGGCGCAACTTTTCGATGAAATGCTGGGCCGCTTCGACCGGCGGTGTCAGCGCAGCCGGTCGATCTCTTCCGCCAGCCGGGTGTTGCGGCTGGTATAGTGGATTTCGATGTCGGCGAGACGGCGGTCGATATCGCGAAACTTGGATCGCACATCGCGGGTGGAGCGCGCCGGATTGGTGCGCACGCCCTGCCAGAATTTCTCGTCCGCCCGATCCGAATAGAGGCCAAGCGGCTTTTTGTCGGCGAAATAGGCGGCAGCGAAATAGGCGATCAGCGTCCAGGGAAAGGCCCCCATCAGCGTCACCAGCACCGCGCCTACGCGGACCCAGACGACGTCGATGCCGCTATAGTCTGCAATCCCCGAACAGACGCCCAGCCATTTGCCATTCTGCTTGTCGAGATAGAATTTCGTGCGACGGGCCGTCATATCAGTTCCTCCGATCGAGGCTGTAATCATCCGTGTCGGCAGGGCGCGCGGCACGGAAATCGGGGTTGTCGGCGGCGACGATCCGTTCGACCGTCTGGAGCCTGTCTTCGAGCCGCCGGGCGAGCAGATGCAGCTCGTCCAGCAGCCTTTCATCCTCGTCGGTGATGCGCGGCGCCTGCTTCCATTTGGTCAGATAGTGGAAGATCAGCCAGGGCATGCCGATGAACAGCATGCCGACGACAACGATGGGAACGAGAACATCCTCCATCGCGTCAGCCCTCCCCGATCCGGCCGACATTCATGCTGGCCTTGAGCGCCGCCAGCTCGGCATCGACCTTGTCGGACGATTGCAGCTCGGCAATCTCCTCCTCCAGCGTCTTGGGACCAGCGCCCAGCGCGGCCGCATCGGCGCGGCCTTCGGCAAGATCGACGCGGCGTTCGAGCAGGTCGAAGCGGGCGAACGCCTCGTTGACCTTCTCCCCGGCATAGGCTTCGCGCATGCGCAGCCGATTTTCCGCGGTCTGCATGCGGGCGGTAAGGCTGGCCTGGCGGGCGCGCGCCTCGCGCAGCTTGGCCTGCAATTTGGCGATATCCTCTTCCGACGCCTTGAGCGCGTCGTCCAGCACCGCAATCTCCTCTGAAAGCTGCTCCGCCATGTCAGCGGCCTTCTGCTTTTCGATGAGCGCGGCCTTGGCCAGATCCTCGCGATCCTTGCTCAGCGCCAATTGCGCCTTGTCGGTCCAGCCGTCCTGAAGGCTGCGCAGCTTGTCGATATGACGGCGCATCTCCTTCTGGTCGGCGATCGTGCGGGCCGCGTCCGCGCGCACCTCCACCAGCGTCTCCTCCATTTCGAGGATGATCATGCGGACCATCTTCGCCGGGTCTTCCGCCCTGTCGAGCAGGTCGGTGACATTGGCGGCGATGATGTCGCGGGTGCGGGAAAAAATACCCATCTGAACTTCACTCCTGGTGTTTTACGAGGCGGACGGCTTACGCCATATAGCGCAGGGTCGCCGGGGCCTCGCCGGCGCGCGCCGGGCCGACCGCCGACAGGATCATCGTCGATCCGAACAGCAGTGCGGCGATGGCGACCGACAAGACCCGGCCGATATCGCGGATCGTGTTGTGTGCATTGTCTTGCATGTCTGAGACTCCCTGAACCTTGGCCTTCACGATGCCGCTGTCTGTGCAGCGGCTTGCCAAGATCATTGCATAGGGCGTGCCAAATGGCGGGAGGCCCGATTTTCAGGCGTTTCGCGCACCAAACCTCATAGTCTGCACATTTTCCTTGCCGATAAGTGGTGAAACTCACCATAAGTTGGCAATGGACAGGAATACCCAATTTGTCGGCCAGTCGCTCGCCTTTCTCGATGCGGTCGAACTGGCCGGGCGCGCGGCCGAACTCAACCGCCCGGTGCTGGTGATCGGCGAGCGGGGCACGGGCAAGGAGCTGATCGCCGAACGGCTGCACCGGCTGTCGCCGCGCTGGGGCGAGCCGCTGATCGTCATGAACTGCGCCGCCCTGCCCGAAACGCTGATCGAGGCGGAGCTGTTCGGCCATGAGCAAGGCGCGTTCACCGGCGCGTCGCGAGCGCGGCCCGGCCGGTTCGAGGAAGCCGATGGCGGCACGCTGTTCCTCGACGAGCTGGGCACATTGTCGATGGCGGCGCAGGAACGGCTGCTGCGCGTGGTCGAATATGGCGAGGTGACGCGGATCGGCGCGTCGCGGCCGATGCGGGTCGACGTGCGCATCGTCGCCGCCACCAATGACGATCTGCCCGCCGCCGCGCTCGCGGGACGGTTCCGTCCCGATCTGCTCGACCGGCTGAGTTTCGAGGTCATCACCCTGCCGCCACTGCGCGCGCGGGAAGGCGATGTCGCGGTGCTGGCCGACCATTTCGCCCGGCGCATGGCCGCCGAACTGAACTGGCCGCAATGGCCGGGCTTCGACGCGGACTGCATGGCGGCGCTGGAAGCGCATCCCTGGCCCGGCAATGTGCGCGAATTGCGCAATGTGGTCGAGCGGGCGGTCTATCGCTGGAACGATCCGGCGCGGCCCGTGAGCGCCATCAGCTTCGACCCCTTCGCCTCGCCCTGGAAACCCGCGCCTATGGCGACGCCGGAGAGCGCCCCGCCGCCCGATCCGGTGTCCGCCCCCATCGTCACCGATCTGCGCGCGACGGTCGATGCGCATGAAGCGGCGATCGTGCGCGCCGCGCTGGAGCGGCATCGCTATAATCAGCGCGCGACCGCGAAGGGCCTTGGCCTCAGCTACGACCAGTTGCGCCACTGTCTGCGCAAACATGGGTTGGCCGGGCAGGACTCGACGGTCCGCTAGCAGGGCGATACCCCCGGCGCATGGATATCAGGGAGCCGAACCGAGCCATGGCCGAACCATTCACCGCCGCGCGCGACACCGGCCACCCCGTCTATCGCGCGATGACGACGAGCATCTTCGAAACCATGTCGGGACTCGCGAGGGAAACGGGGGCGATCAATCTGGGGCAGGGCTTTCCCGATGCGCCCGGACCGCCTGAACTGCTGGCCGCCGCTGCCGACGCCTTGCTGACCCGGTCGAACCAGTATCCGCCGATGCCTGGCCTGCCCGAGCTGCGTGGCGCGGTGGCGGCGCATTATGCCGCGCATCAGGGGCTGAACCTCGACCCGCAGGAGGTGATTGTAACCGCCGGCGCGACCGAGGCACTCGCCGCGAGCCTGCTGGCGCTGGTCCGGCCGGGGGACGAGATATTGCTGCTGGCACCGCTCTACGACGCCTATATTCCATTGATCGAGCGCGCGGGCGGCATCGCGCGGGTGGTGCGGCTGACCCCGCCCGACTGGCGCATCACCCGCGATGCGCTGGAGGCGGCGGTGTCCCCGCGCACGCGCTTCCTGTTGCTCAACAATCCGGTCAATCCGACCGGGGTGGTGATCGGCGCCGACGAACTGGCGCTGTTGGCGGCATTCTGCGTCGCGCATGATCTCATCGCGATCTGCGACGAGGTGTGGGAGCAACTGGTGTTCGACGGCGCGGTGCATCGCCCGCTGATGGCGCTGCCGGGCATGCGCGAACGGTCGGTCAAGATCGGATCGGCGGGCAAGATTTTCGCGCTTACCGGCTGGAAGGTCGGCTGGATGTGCGCCGCCCCGCCGATCGCGACGCTGCTGGCGCGGGCGCATCAATATCTGACCTTCACCACGCCGCCCAACCTGCAATGGGCGGTGGCGCAGGGGCTTGGCCAGCCGCGCGACCGGTTCGATGCGCAGCGATCCGCGACCGCCGCATCGCGCGACCGGCTGGTGGGCGGGCTGGAGGACGCAGGGTTCGCGGTGCTGCCCGGCGCGGCGACGTGGTTCGTCTGCATCGATCTGGCCGCGTCGGGGATCGCGCTGGACGACCGGGCATTTTGCGAACGGGCCGTGCGCGAGGCGGGGGTCGCGGCGATCCCGATCTCGGCCTTCTACCCCGACGATCCCGTCACCCATCTCGTCCGCCTGTGCTTCACGAAAGCCGACGCGGTGCTGGACGAGGCGGTCGCCCGGCTCGCCGCTTTCCGGCAGACGGTGCTTGCGGGCGCGGCGGACGGCGGCTAAGTTCCCTTTTCGTTCCAGCAAAGGGCACTCATGGACAGCATCGCCGCATTGTTGATCGTCATCGCCCTGCTGGCGGGGCTTGCCGCTGGCTGGCTGCTGCGCGGCAAGGCGCTGGCGCCGTTACTGGCGGAGAAGGCCGATCTGACAGCCCGGCTCGACATCGCCGCCAGCCAGCGCAATGGCGCGATCAGCGAGCTTGCGGTGATGCAGGAACGGGTGGCGCAGGCCGGGGCGGCGCACGACCGGCTGGCGCAGGAGCGCGCGGCGCTCGCTGAGCGGGCCGAATCGGCGCAGGCCGAGCGGGAGGATGCCTTGCGTGAGCTGGCGGCGTTGCGGTCCGATGCGCGGGCGCGCGCCGAAGCGTTCGAGGCGCAGATCGCGGTGCTCAAGGATGCCCGCGACCAACTGTCCGCCCAGTTTAGCGAGATTGGCGGCAAGCTGCTCGATCATGCCAAGGCCGATTTCCTCACCCGCGCCGACCAGCGGTTCGCGCAGGCGAACGAAAAGAGCGAGGCGCAGTTGCGCACCCTGCTCTCCCCGGTCGAAACCACGCTTAAACGCTATGAGGAAGGGCTTGCGCGGGTCGAAAAGGACCGGGTCGGCAGCTATGCCGAACTGCGCGAGGCGGTGAGCCAGGTGCAGCTTGGCCAGGGGCAGGTGCGCGAGGAGACCGCCAAGCTGGTCAACGCCTTGCGCGCCGCGCCCAAAACGCGGGGCCGCTGGGGCGAGCAGCAATTCAAGAACCTGATCGAGACGGCCGGTCTGTCGCCCCATGTCGATTTCAGCGAGGAAGTGTCGGTTACTGTGGAAGACGGCCGCTTGCGCCCGGATTTCATCATCCGCCTGCCCGGCGACCAGCAGATGGTGGTCGACGTCAAATGCTCGCTCGTCGCCTATCTGAACGCCGTGGATCAGGTCGATCCGGCGATCCGCGACGCCCATATGCTCGAACATGCCCGCGCCATGCGCACCCATGCCGACGCGCTCGGGCGCAAGGCCTATTGGGAACAGTTCGAAAAGGCGCCCGACTTCGTCATCATGTATGTGCCCGGCGACAACTTCGTCACCGCCGCGCTGGAAGCGGACATGGACTTGTGGGAACGCGCCGCGCGCAACCGCGTCATCATCTGTGGTCCGGCCACCTTCCTGCCGCTCGCGCGCACGCTCGCGGGCCATTGGCGGCAGGCCAGCATGCAGGATCAGGCGCGGCAGGTCGGGCAGTTGGGCAAGGAATTATATGAACGGCTGGCGGTGGCCGCGACCCATTTGAAACGGCTCGGCTCCGGCCTCAACAGCGCCGTCACCAACTATAACAGCTTCGTCGGCAGCTTCGATACGCGTGTGCTGGCGACCGGGCGCAAGTTCCGCGATCTCGCTATCGAGACCGGCGGCAAGGAGCTGGAGTCGAGCGAACCGCTCGATGTGCTGGCGCGCGAAAGCCAGGCGGAGGAAGCGCGCGCCCTGCCCAACGCGGCGGAGTAAGCGGGGGCATCGATCCGCGCTTGACCGCGCCCGCCGCCCCGGCAAGATCGCGGGCGCATCACTCGGGGGAATTTGCGCAAGATGTCCATCGCCTATCTGAACGGCCAGTATCTGCCGCTGGCCGACGCGAAGATTTCGGTGCTGGACCGGGGCTTCCTGTTTGCCGAGGCCGTTTATGAGGTTGCGGCGGTGATCGACGGCAAGCTGATCGACAGCGCGTCGCATCTGGCACGGCTGGAGCGATCGGCCAGCGCGATCGGGGTGCCTCTACCCATCAGCCTGGCGGAAATCGAAGCCGCGCAAAAGCAGCTGATCGCCCGCAACGCGCTGGACGAGGGGCTTGTCTATCTCCAGCTGACCGGCGGCGTCGAAGCCGCGCGCGACTTCCTGCCTTCGCCCGATGTCGCCCCGTCGCTCATCCTGTTCGTGGCCGCTAAGCCTTTTGTGGACGTACCGGCCGCGCGCACCGGCATCGCGGTGGCGACGATGCCCGATCTGCGCTGGGCGCGGCGCGACATCAAGAGCACCGGCCTGCTCGCGCAGGTCATGGCCAAGCGCGCGGCATCGGCGGCAGGCTGTCAGGAAGCGTGGATGGTCGAGGACGGCTTCGTCACCGAAGGGGCCTCCTCCACCGCCTTCATCCTGACCGACGAGGGCATCGTGGCGCGCCCCTATTCGCAGGCGGTGCTGGCGGGCTGCACCGGCGCGGCGCTGACCGTGCTGGCGCAGGAGGACGGCATCCCGCTCGTCCGCCGGCCCTTCACCGTGGCGGAGGCGCTGGCCGCGAAGGAAGCCTTCATCACCAGCGCATCGACGCTCTGCCAGTCGGTCGTGCGGATCGATGGCCACCCGGTCGGGAACGGCGCGCCCGGTCCCGTCGCGATACGGCTGCGCCAGCTCTATCTCGATTTCGCGCGCCGCACCGCGACCTGACCGAGCAATTGTCACCATAATGGATGAAGATCGATTTCCGCCGAAAAGCCGCCATATCGGTGCGGCTCACCCGCCATTGCGGTCGCGATGTGGACTGATCTCGTCGGCCCCCGCGGCTTGCCGTTACGGCAAGCCGGATATTCTTGCTCCAATGCGGAGAAAGCTGTGGCTGCATCCGCGCCAAGGACGGATATGGTGAGGAACATAACGCGCACAGGAGCCAATTTGTGATGGTCGATCCCTTTTCCGCCGACATGGGCATGGCCTTCGGGGCGCGCGACGAACGGCCCGGCCTGCTGATCGTCGCCGATGATGGCTGGTTCGACGATGCGCAAGCCGTGGCGCAGGCGGCGGGGCTGCGATTGCTCGATGTCGTGGCGCTCGAACAGGCGCCCGCTCGGCTCGACATCCAGATCGGCTGCGACATCGTCCTGCTCTGCTGTCAACAGCCCGGCCCTCTGCTCGAACGGCTGATGGTCCAGATCGAGACCATCGCGATCCAGAATAATATGGCGGTCATCCTGCTCGCGGGGATCGAGACGCTGGACCTGGCTTATGCCTGCATGCGTGGTCCGCGCACCCAATTGCTGTGCAATCCCGACAATACCGACCTTGCCGCCGCGCTGCTGGCGGCGGCGCGGAGCGAGGACAGCCCACGCCATCTGCACGATGCGACGCGGGAGGGCGAAGCCAACCGCCTCGACCAGTTGAGCGCGGAGGTCAGCCGGCTCGCCCGCACGATCGAATCGCTCACCACCCGCCCGCGCGCCGCGGTGCCCTCGTTCGATCTTGGCACGCGCATATCCGACCGGGCGAGCGACTATATCGGCATGCCCGCGCTGGCGCCGATCGGCGGCGAGCCGGTGGCGGAGCAGGGCGTCGAGATCACCGCCGCGCGGGTCCGCGATCTGCTGCGCGCGCGGCGGATGCGCGCGGATTTCCTCGCCGGCGGGCTGTTCGCCGATCCGGCCTGGGACATGCTGCTCGATCTGCTGGCGGCGCGGCTGGAACAGGAACGGGTGTCGGTGTCGAGCCTGTGCATCGCCTCGGCGGTGCCGCCCACGACGGCGCTGCGCTGGATCCGCACGCTGACCGACGATGGTCTCGTGGTGCGGCAGGCCGATCCCCATGACGGTCGCCGGATTTTCATCGCGCTGGCCGACAGCGCGGCCGAGGCCCTGACGCGCTGGTTCCTGGCGAGCCGCCGCTATCTCTGCTGTTGACCCGCTCCGGCGCGTCCCGGCTTGACGGCCACGCCGATTGCCCTAGAGAGGCAAACGCCGGTCCACCCTTCAAGGGACGCGCATCGGGCGATTAGCTCAGTTGGTAGAGCGTCTCGTTTACACCGAGAATGTCGGCGGTTCGAGCCCGTCATCGCCCACCATATTCCCGTCCGGCAGCATCCGTATCCGTCTGGACAAACCCCGCAAACAAGCGATATTCTTATGTCATTAGGCATAGGCGTTCAGTCGCGTTCGCTGACGGCCTGCCTCAAATGGGGGTATGATTTGGGGTATCTCGAAGATGCGCCGATCACATACCCAGTGTGAAGAAGGTGCGCGCAGGCCATGGCTCTTATCGATGTGGCGATCCGCATGCGAAGCCGGCCGCCAAATCGTATTAAATGGGTGATGCTGGCGGCCTTTACCTGATGGTGGCGCCAGCGGGCGGTCGGCTATAGAAGCTGAAATTCCGGGTCGCGGAAGGAAATGCTCCTTTCGCTGGGCGGCTGGCCAGATGTGAGCCGCGTCACCGCGCGCAGCACCGGGGCAAGGCGAGCGCGGCGCTCGCGGCCGGTGCCGACCCTGCCCGCGAAAAGCAGCAGACAAAGCACAGGGCCAAGGTTTCAGCCGCAAACAGCTTCGGGGAGATCGCGCAGGAATATCGACAAGCGCCGCCGCGAAGGCATGTCTCCATCCACGGCCGACAGAGCACATATTATATCCGCCGCATGGGGCCGGTGATTGCCCGTATGCCGATCGCGGAGATCACCGCGCCGGATCTGCTGGCCGTGCTGCGCAGGATCGAGGCGAAGGGGAATTTCGAGACATCGCGGCGGGTGCTGCAACTGTCCGGCCGGGTCTTTCGATACGCTATCGCCAACGCACGGATGGCATCCGACCCCAGCCGCGATTTGCGTGGTGCACTGACTGCTCCCCAGCCGAAACATTATGGCGCGATCATCGAGCCCAAGCGCGCCGGCGATCTGTTGCGCGCGATCGATGGCTATGACGGGCAGGTGATGACCAGGATCGCCATGCAGCTGTCCGCCAACGTCTTTGTCCGGCCCGGTGAGCTGCGCCATGCGGAATGGAGCGAAATCGATCTGGAAGGCAGCTTGTGGACCATCCCGGCCGGCAAGATGAAGATGCGCCGGCCGCACCGCGTGCCGCTGTCCCGCCAGTCCGTGGAGCTGCTACGGCAGGTTCATGAGATCACCGGACCGGCCGGCTACGTCTTTCCCTCGATTCGCACGCGCGCCCGGCCGATGAGCGAAAACACCATCAATGCCGGCCTGCGGCGGCTGGGCTTCGCTGGCGATGAGATGACCGCCCATGGCTTTCGCGCGATGGCGTCAACGCTGCTGAACGAAAGCGGCAAGTGGCACCCCGACGCGATCGAGCGCGCTCTGGCCCATGGCGATGAGGATCGGGTGCGGGCCGCCTATCATCGTGGTGCCCACTGGAAAGAGCGGGTGGAGATGGCCCAATGGTGGAGCGGCCATCTCGACACGCTGCGCAAGGGCGCTGAAATTGTACCGTTTCCTGAAAGGGAGGCGGGATAGAGTTTCACCGGGCATTCGGCCCGATGAGAACGGGCCAGCTAGGGAGCTACTACCTTCCCCGCTGGCCCTCACCACAACCGACTGAAAAGGAGTCGAAGATGGCTACAGCGCAACTAAGGGAGCAACCCGCTCAAGAGAAACTAAAAGTCCAGCATCCGCCCCTGTGCGACCTCAAAATCAATGGCGTGCGGCCGTTTTACTCGCACGGCGGAGCCAGCGAACGCCTGGCCGAAGCCTACCGGCTCCTTACCATGCTTCGCAGCGCCCATGATGTCTGCGAGGCCGCCGAACCTGCCATTGCCGATGCGTTCGATAATGTTCGACATGAAATCCAGGGGAGAGCGCTCGAAGGTATCGGCACGCTGATCGCCTTGGCCCAATATCATTTGGATTGTGCAGATAGCGACCGCCGGCAACGGAGCGCGCAACATGGCTAATTCGATCGAGGGGCTTTCGGGATCCGATCCCACAGTGCTTCCCTTTGCGGTCAAGGATCGCTGGATTGTCACTGTCGAAAGCGAACGGCGCTTAGTGAAAGTGCGCCATCGGACCCGATGGTATGCTGTGGCCCGCCGCAAAGGCCATGACGATCGCCGCCATTGGTGTGCAAGCCATGCGGACGCACACGGGATAGCGCAGTATATGCGGCAGGCCTTTAGCGAGATGCAAAAGCTGGAGCGGTTCAAAGCGCTATATGACGCAGCTACCGACTGGCAGCGGGCACGACTGCTCGAATATATGGAAACCGTGGTGCCCGGCCGGGATGGAGAATAGGCGGCTATGGCTCACACCCCATCGCTGCGCGCTCTCCGACGCGCATGTCCTGCGAACGTGGTTATTCTGCCAGCCGCGCAGGAGCGACAAGTGAAGCAGTGCTATGGACGTGCCTTTGCGAAGGCAAAGCGCGAACTGATAGCACGCCAGACCGTGGCATTTCCACACCTGCTCCCTTCCTGGCGTGCTGCCGAGCAGGCTGCGCAATCGCTGGAATTGCGGGCAGACGTGCCGCCATTCGATCCCAGCAATCCGGCTCATCTGCGGGCATGGGAAGCGATATGTGACTTCGGCCGGTCTTCGTTGCCGACCGATCGAGATAGGGGCCGATAGGTCGAGGCGCGCGGCTGCGAGGGGGGGGATGCCACACGCGCGCGGCATCTGGCGGCTTTGGCGTCATGCACCCTCAGGCCGAGTGGGCAACGAAGGGGGCGGGTCAAAAGTCTTGAAGGCAGCGCCCCAGTGCACCGCATCTGGTCTCATCGAGAGAGTTTTTTCTTCGTTCTCGATATTTTCGGATGGGTCGATCGAGGTTGCTCACGCAGGAGCGCCAGCATGAGGGAAGGCGGCAGACGGTGGCAAATTGCTCCCAAGCCTGCCGCCCTGGCCTTGCGGGGCCAATCTTAGCGTTGTCGCGAGGCGGGTTTCCGATCGCCTGTGCGAGCTGGATTTCCGACCTATTATTTTCCCGTTTTTCTTACGGCTTTCGGAGAGCTATGTTTTTGAAGGGAACAGTGGGAACTTGGGAACATAGTATGTCAAATCCGCAGAAAGCTTCACCTTTGGAGAGTGCGAACCTGTTCCCAGCCTTCCGCGCGACTTTGGGAACATGGGAACAGAAAAGTCCGATCCCGAGACAGGAAATTCCGCGCGCGTGTGGCCTCCCCATCGCCCCGCCAGCCGGCGAGCTGAATGATGGCTAACGCCCCAGCCGACCCCAGCCGCTGGGATGGCCCGGTGCCTTTCGAGCCTAATCCCGCGACGATCGGACCAGCCATGAGCTTGGTATGCGCTGCATGGCGAATTGGAGGGCGATCCTGCCGAAACAGTCGCTTGGGCGGCCGGATATATCGCCGCGCAGTTGGAAGCCTTCGGACCTAGTGTGGCCAATCCATCGACGCCCGGCCAAGCGTCCGTTGCCATAAATGACGCGCGCATGTTTCTAGGATTTATCGAAGAGATTTTCAGCCAATCCGAGCTGCCAGCCGACGATGAGACGGCGCTGGCTTTCAGGGCAGAGCTCGCAAGCCATTTCGCGAGGCGAAGCTGAGGATCGATGGCGGAGAACCCGCCAAACCCGTGAACGACGACTTGTTGAGGTTGCTGTCAGACGCGCGCGCCGCGTTGGAGTTGGTTCAATCCAGCCTGGAACTCAGCCTGCATCAGATCGGCAAGCGCGAAGGGCGGTGCCGCACCCATCTCGCCCGGCTGTTGCGCATCGCATGGCTCAGCCCCCGGATCGTCGAGGCGATTGTCGAGGGAAAGCAGCCCCGCAAGCTAAACCGCCAGATGCTCCTCGCGGCGAACGTGCCAATCGATTGGGCGGAGCAGGAGCGGCTGCTCGGCTTCGCCGGTTGATTGCTGGACCATCCACCAAATGACGGTGAAGCGGGGGTTCTTCCGACCAGAGAATCCGGTCATTTTCCGGGGCAAGACTGCGGCCTGAACCGCGTCTCTGGCTTCACCCGCAGATGATGCGCCGCGAAACCTCGCGGAACCGGGCCAGATTCGAACGGGGCGCCCCCAAGGGGGTGACTTTGGTTTGCTTGCAGGACTGTCTGGTGCCCTCGAGAAGTCTCGAACTTTGTTGCATCGGCGGCAACAGGGGGAATGGACTGAAATTATCCCGTAATGCCGGGCGGTTACTGAGCGCATCAGGCAATGTGCGATTTGAGACTCGTTTCATCTTAACTAACTGAATTTCGTTGATTTTATGGGAATTTTCTCTGATGCCCGCCGGCAAGGGCCGCGATCTTTTCGTACCTCGCGCCGCGGATTCGACAGTTGGAGCGCCGCATGATTCTCAGGATGGCTGACGACCGTGGGCTTAAAGGGCGGGATCGCCTGCTCCTCCATATTGAACGCACGGGCGGGCGATGCACCTGCTAGATGGAACACCGATTATAAGCTGGCGCGGTGCTTGAGGTCATCCAGTGGCCCATCGGACGGAACCTCTCCGCTTCAGCAGCGGGGCGCCTTGGACCGCCGAAGAAGACGCGTATCTCATCAAACATTATCCATCTTATCGTCTTTTGCGAACAGGACTTCCCGGCCGTTCTCTTGCCGCGCTCAAAAATCGTGTCCGCCATTTGGGCATCGTACGGCGTCGTCACATATGGACCAACATAGAGGTCGAGCGATTACGCCGGGCATTCGCTGATTTCGTATCAGACCGGGATCTCGAACCATTATTTCCTGGACTTCGTCTTGGGTAGATAAAAGCGAAGGCCGGGCATATTCGCGCGCCGCATAGGCAACCCGCCAGCGCGGAATTCGGCGTGCCCGCGTTGGACATGATTCGCCAGCGCGCGCGATCGATGGGCATGTCCTATGTCGAACTTGACCGGCGTGCGCGTACGGGCAAATTCTTCCAGAAATCCAGCCGCCGGCCTGTGCTTAAGCATATTTGTCGTGCCGCCGATCTGTTTGATGGAGAGGTCAGCATTCTTTGGAACAATGCAGAATATTAAAGCAATTGGGGGGGCGCTCAGGGAGGTGAAGACAGGTTTTTGAAGGGTTGAGAATGATGGCGTTTTCGGGACGAGAAATGCGGTCAGCAAGTAGTCTCTGTCTTCAGGTGCTGGTTCAGCTGGGCCAAAACCGCGCAGAAATGCGCGACATTTCCGGCCGAAGCCAAAAATATCATTCCATTTCAATAACTTAACACTGTTTGGTGCGGTCGAGAAGACTCGAACTTCCACGGCCTTTCGGCCACAACGACCTCAACGTTGCGCGTCTACCAGTTCCGCCACGACCGCACATTCAAAGGGAAACCGGCGGGGCCGGCACCTGGTAGGCGCTGGCCATTAGCAAAGGCTTTCGTCCCATGCAACCACCGATCTGCACGGGCGTTCAGCAGAATGATGTTGGACTGGCTCTGCTGTCCCTGACGGACCTTAACGGTCGCGCGGCAGCACGGAATGCGGAGATATCCGGTGGTGATGCGCTTTTGGCTGGCTGGTGGTGGGGTCATGATATCGGGGCTAATGGCCGGCATGGGGCTGGGGTCCTATGTGACCCATATCCCGGCGTCCCCGCCGTCATCCTTGCAGGCGGATGATGGCAGCGCGAGCGCGTCGACCAGCGGTCTGGCTGATTCGGGTCCTTCACCGGATGAGCTGCGCGGACCGATGGAGATCGACTGCAAGGGCTGCGGCCCGACGCTGCCGGAACGCCGCATGGCGGCGGACATGGCGGCATTGCCGGTTCCCGACTATGGCGAGCAGAGTTATGACGATCCGCCTTTGCCTGACCTTGCCATGACGCGCCCGATCGCCGATGCCGCGCCACCGACCTCGCCGACCGTCCTGGCGGCCGGTCAGGGCCCGGTAATGATGCAGCCGGTGGCGCAGGATACCCCCGCGCCCTGACCGGCCTTATTCGGCCGCGACCACCTCTACCGCATCGCTCAGCGGATGGGCGAGACGGCCCAGCATCTCCTTGGGGCAGACCTGCCAGAAATAGCGCCGCCAGCGATCCCAGTCCTCCAGGATCGTGTTGGACCATTTGCTGTCGGTCATGACCGCATGTTCGGCGATCAGCGCCCGCAGCGCGGTTTCCCAGTAGCTGCTTTCCAGCCGCTGCCAGACGATCCCTTCGGGATTGGCGCGCGTCGGGAAGCTGCCATCCTCGTCGAGGATGAAGGCCATGCCGCCGGTCATGCCCGCGCCGAAGTTGGCGCCCGTGCGGCCGAGAATGACGGCGATGCCGCCGGTCATATATTCGCAGCCATTGGCACCGCAGCCTTCGACCACGACCTTCGCGCCCGAATTGCGGACCGCGAAGCGCTCGCCCGCCTGCCCTGCCGCGAACAGCTTGCCGCTGGTCGCGCCGTAGAGGACGGTGTTGCCAAGGATCGTATTGTCCTTGCTGCTCAGCGGGCTGGATACGGTAGTGCGCACCGCGATGATGCCGCCAGACAATCCCTTGCCGACATAGTCGTTGGCGTCGCCGAACACTTCGAGCGTGATGCCCTTGCACAGGAACGCGCCGAGCGACTGGCCCGCCGATCCGCGCAGACGGACGGTCAGATGCCCGTCGGCCAGCGTCGACATGCCGAACCGCTCCGTCACGGCCGACGACAGCCGCGTACCGACCGCACGATGCGTGTTGCGCACCGTATAGGTGAGCTGCATCTTCTCGCCGCGCTCGAACACCGCGCGCGCATCCTTCATCATCTGCGCGTCGAGGCTGTCGGGCACTTCGTTGCGCCACTGGTCGAGCGAGAAGCGGCGATGCTCGTCGCTCGCATCGACCTTGGCGAGGATCGGGTTGAGATCAAGATCGTCGAGATGCTCGGCCCCGCGATTGACCTGCTTGAGCAGTTCGGTCCGCCCGATCACCTCGTCCAGACTGCGGAAGCCCAGGCGAGCCAGGATTTCGCGCACTTCCTCGGCGATGAAGGTCATCAGGTTGATGACCTTCTCCGGGGTGCCGGTGAACTTCGCGCGCAGTTTCTCATCCTGCACGCACACGCCCACCGGGCAGGTGTTGCTGTGGCACTGACGCACCATGATGCAGCCCATGGCGACGAGGCTCAGTGTGCCGATGCCATATTCCTCCGCCCCCAGGATCGCGGCGATGACGATGTCGCGCCCGGTCTTGAGGCCGCCATCGGTGCGCAGCTTCACGCGGTGGCGCAGGCCGTTGAGGGTCAGCACCTGATTGGCTTCGGAAAGGCCCATTTCCCATGGCGTCCCGGCATATTTGATGCTGGTCTGGGGCGATGCGCCGGTGCCGCCGACATGACCGGCGATCAGGATGACGTCCGCATGCGCCTTCGCCACGCCCGCCGCGACCGTGCCGATGCCCGCCTGGCTGACGAGCTTGACGCAGACGCGCGCGCGCGGGTTGATCTGCTTGCAGTCGTAGATGAGCTGGGCCAGATCCTCGATCGAATAGATGTCGTGGTGCGGCGGCGGCGAAATCAGCGTCACACCGGGCGTCGAATGACGCAGCTTGGCGATGAACTCGGTCACCTTGAAACCGGGCAACTGGCCGCCCTCGCCGGGCTTGGCGCCCTGCGCGACCTTGATCTCGATCTCCTCGGCCGAACCCAGATATTCGGCGTGGACGCCAAAGCGCCCGGACGCGATCTGCTTGATGACCGAATTGGCGTTGTCGCCATTTTCATAGGGTTTGAAGCGGTTCGCATCCTCGCCGCCCTCGCCCGACACCGCCTTCGCGCCGATGCGGTTCATCGCGATCGCCAGCGTTTCATGCGCTTCAGGGCTGAGCGCGCCGAGCGACATGCCCGGCGTCACGAACCGCTTGCGGATTTCGGTGGTCGCCTCGACCTCGTCGATCGGCACGGCTTCGCGGGCGAAGTTGAATTCGAGCAGGTCGCGCAAATAGACCGGCGGCAGGTCGCGCACGCCGCGCGCGAACTGGAGATAGGTGGAATAGCTGTCGGTGCCGACCGCGGTCTGCAACAGGTGCATGAGCTGCGCGGAATAGGCATGGGCCTCGCCGCCGTTGCGCTGGCGATAGAAACCGCCGACCGGCAGCCGCACGACCGCCTCGTCATAAGCGCCCTGGTGCCGCAGCGTCGCGCTGTGATGCAGCGAGGCATAGCCCTCGCCCGAAATCTTCGCCGGCATACCGGGGAAGAAATCGTTCACCAGCGCGCGCGACAGGCCGACCGCTTCGAAATTATAGCCGCCGCGATAGCTGCTGATGACCGCGATGCCCATTTTGGACATGATCTTGAGCAGGCCCTCGTTGATCGCGACGCGATAGCGTTCGAAACAGGCGTCGAGCGCCAGATCGCCGAACAGGCCGCGCGCATGACGATCGGCGATGCTGGCTTCGGCGAGATAGGCGTTCACCGTCGTCGCGCCGACGCCGATCAGCACCGCGAAATAATGGGTGTCGAGCGCTTCGGCCGACCGCACGTTGATCGACGCGTAGGAGCGCAGCCCCTTGCGCACCAGATGCGTGTGCACCGCCGCCGCCGCCAGCACGCCGGGGATGGCGACGCGATCGGCGTTCAGGGCCTCGTCGGTCAGGAACAATTCGCTGCGCCCTTCGCGCACCGCCTGCTCCGCCTCTACCCGGATGCGGGCGATCGCCGCCCGCAGCTGTTCCTGACCGCCTTCGGCCGGGAAGGTGCAGTCGATTTCAGCCACGGCCGCGCCGAAATGCGCGCGCAGCCGCGCCCAGTCCGCCGATGTCAGCACAGGCGAGTCGAGCACCAGCACATGGCTGTTCTGCGCGTCCTCCTCCAATATATTGTGCAGGTTGGAAAAGCGCGTCTTGAGGCTCATCACATGCCGTTCGCGTAAGGAGTCGATCGGCGGATTCGTGACCTGGCTGAAATTCTGGCGGAAGAAATGGCTGATCGTGCGCGGCTTGTCGGAAATGACGGCGAGCGGCGTGTCGTCGCCCATCGACCCGATGGCCTCCTTCGCGTCCTCGACCATCGGGCTGAGGATCAGTTCCATGTCCTCCAGCGTCAGGTTCGCCGCGACCTGACGCCGGGTCAGTTCCGCTTTATCCCAGATCGGCAGAGCGCTCGGCGCGTCCGTCAGATCACCGATGGTCATGAAATTCTTGATGAGGTCGCCATAGGGGCGCTCGGCCGCGATCCGGTCCTTGATCGCGCGATCGTCGTAGATCACGCCTTCCTGAAGGTCGATCGCGATCATCTGGCCCGGACCCATCCGCCCCTTCTGGACGATGGTGGTTTCGGGCACCACGACCATGCCGGTTTCCGATCCGACGATCAGCAGATTGTCGCCGGTCAGCGTGTAGCGCAGCGGCCGCAGCGCGTTGCGGTCGACCCCGGCCACGACCCAGCGGCCATCGGTCATCGCCAGCGCGGCGGGGCCGTCCCACGGCTCCATGACGGACGCGAGATATTCATACATGTCGATATGCGCCTGCGGCGTTTCCGCGTCCGCCTGCCACGCTTCGGGCACCAGCATCAGCTTGGCCGTGGGCGCATCGCGGCCGGAACGGCAGATCGCCTCGAACACGGCGTCGAGCGCGGCGGTATCGGATGCACCCGCCGGGATCACCGGCTTGATGTCCTCCGACTGCTCGCCGAAGGCGAGACTCGCCATCTTGATCTCGTGGCTCTTCATCCAGTTCTTGTTGCCGCGGATCGTGTTGATCTCGCCATTATGGGCGAGCGTGCGGAACGGCTGGGCCAGCCACCATTGCGGAAAGGTGTTGGTCGAATAGCGCTGATGGAAGATCGCGACCCGGCTTTCGAAGCGGTCGTCGCGCAGGTC
The DNA here is from genome assembly GCF_057809915.1 of Sphingobium sp. FG11. NCBI lineage: Bacteria > Pseudomonadati > Pseudomonadota > Alphaproteobacteria > Sphingomonadales > Sphingobiaceae > Sphingobium > Sphingobium sp. FG11. The sequence continues at coordinate 160,580 of NZ_JBMDKW010000005.1, read as the reverse complement.
GGGATAGAAGACCGACAGCGATTCGGCGAGGAACAGCCCCTTGTAGATGATCGAGCGGCACGACAGCGAACAGACGTAGAAATCCTGGATCTGCGCGGCGATGACCTTCTTCTCGATCCGGCGGCGGATCAGGTAGAGGTCCTTTTCGAACTCGGCGACGTCACGCTCCTCGGGCATCGGCCCGGCGATCATGATCTGCTCGATTTCGGGCCGCGTGCGCTGCGCCTTTTCGCCGATGACGGAGACGTCGACCGGCACCTGACGCCAGCCATAGATGGTATAGCCCGCCTCGATCACCTCGCTTTCGACGATGGTGCGGCAGGTTTCCTGCGCGCCAAGATCGGTGCGCGGCAGGAAGATCATGCCGACCGCGAGCCGGTTGGGCAGCGGCTTGTGGCCGGAGTCGGCGATGGCGTCGTCGAAGAATCGCACCGGCAGGTCGACATGGATGCCCGCGCCGTCGCCGGTCTTGCCATCCGCGTCCACCGCGCCGCGATGCCACACGGCTTTCAGCGCGTCGATCGCGGAGGCGACGACGCGGCGGCTCGGCCGGCCATCCGTCGCGGCGACAAGGCCGACGCCACAGGCGTCGCCTTCGAACTCGGGGCGGTACATGCCTTCTTCGGCTAGGCGATTGCGTTCGGCTTCGGTGGTCATGATGACTTACCCTTGCTGGGGCCGTCCGGTTTCCGGTCGCGGCCGCTGTCGTTCCAATGGTGCCGGGTTGTTGCCCGGCCATTTTATTTCTTGTCGCCGCTCGGCCAGACCGGGGGCGGAACCCTTAGGACCCGTCGCGGCAGGGCGGTCGTCGCCGCGAGGAAGCGATCATAGAGATCGTCTTCATAATCCCTTAGTCGCGAACTTATATAGGACAGCACGATCATTGGCTGCATTTCGCTACTGACCAATGCGGCAGCGAATTTCGCACCGGACGGCGACTTTACGAAACGACTTGCAGCCTCGATCTCCGGTTCGGACATCCGGCTTTCGAACAGCGCTGCATAGCCCTCTTCAAACGCGGTATCGAGGTGCGCGCCATAGTCAGTCGCCTTCTCGCTCGCCAAGCTCTCGGCGGCGCTGCGACACGCGGGCACGACCGGATCGCAGCTTGCAGGCTTGTAGGCCCTGATCTGACCGACAAGCGACTGGACCAGCCTCCTGCGCGCGCTATCCGGCGTCAGACGAAAACGCCCGCCAATCTGCTCCACCACCTGATGCGATAGCACGCGCGCTGCCTTGCCCGGTTCGGGTAGGGTATTTGCCGACATCGCGGCGGCGCCCAGCAAGGCCAGTTGCAGTAGCATCACGCCGCGACCCTCTCCGCCCCGGCCTTCGCCTTGGCGCGCAGATATTTATGCATATGGTCGGTCACGTCACGCCCGTCGCGGATCGCCCACACCACCAGCGAGGCACCGCGCACGATGTCGCCCGCCGCGAACACGCCGTCCACGCTGGTCATCATCGTCTTGTGATCGACGCGCAGCGTGCCCCAGCGCGTGACGGACAGGTCCTCGCTGCCGAACAGCTTGGGCAATTCCTCGGGATCATAGCCCAGCGCCTTGATGACGAGATCGGCTTCCATGCTATATTCGCTGCCGGGGTCGGCCTCGGGCGCGCGGCGGCCGGAGGCGTCGGGCGCGCCCAGCCGCATCTTCGTCACCTTGACGCCGGTCACATGGTCCGTCCCTTCAAAAGCAATGGGAGCGGTCAGCCAGACGAACTCGACGCCCTCTTCCTCCGCATTGGCGACCTCGCGCTGCGACCCCGGCATATTGTCCCGGTCGCGGCGGTAGAGGCACTTCACCGATTTGGCGCCCTGGCGGATGGCGGTGCGCACGCAATCCATCGCGGTGTCGCCGCCGCCGATGACGACGACATGCTTGCCCGTCGCCAGCAGCGATCCGTCCTCATGGCCCGGCACCGCGTCGCCGAAGCCCGCCTTGTTCGACGCGATCAGGAAATCGAGCGCCTTGACCACGCCCTTCGCGCCGACGCCCGGCGCCTTGATGTCGCGCGGCTTGTAGACGCCGGTGGCGATCAGGATCGCGTCATGCCGCCCGCGCAATTCCTCCAGGCTGGCGTCGCGGCCGATTTCGAAACTGTCGTGAAAGACGATGCCGCCGTCCTTCAGCCGCTGGATGCGGCGCATGACGATGTCCTTTTCCAGCTTGAAGCCCGGAATGCCGTAGGTCAGCAGCCCGCCGGCGCGATCGTGCCGGTCGTAGACATGCACCTCATGCCCCGCCGCGCGCAGATATTCGGCGGTGGTGAGACCGGCAGGCCCTGCGCCGATGACGCCGACCGACTGGCCGGTGGGCGCACCTGCCACGAGCGGTTCGACCCAGCCTTTCTTCCAGGCGGTGTCGGTGATGAATTTTTCGACCGAGCCGATGGTCACGGCGCCGTGGCCGGAAAATTCGATGACGCAATTGCCCTCGCACAGCCGGTCCTGCGGACAGATGCGGCCGCAGATTTCGGGCATGGTGCTGGTCAGGTTGCTCAGCTCATAGGCTTCGCGCAACCGGCCCTCGGCCGTCAGGCGCAGCCAGTCCGGGATATGATTATGCAGCGGGCAGTGGGTCGCGCAATAAGGCACGCCGCATTGCGAGCAACGCGAGGCCTGCTCCTCCGCCTTCTCGATCAGGAAGCTCCGGCTGATTTCGCGGAAGTCATCCGCGCGATCGTCAGGGCTGCGCTTCTCGGGATAGGACTGTCCAGTCCCAACGAACTTCAGCATCGGAGTATCGGCCATGGCTGGGTTCCCGCGTTGGATGGTCTGAATAGCTTCAGGCGCGCTCATAGCAGAAAAACCCGCAGAGTCACGCGGATTCTGACATTTAAGTCAGTGAAATTGACCTATTATATTGGGAAATTCGACCGAATGTTGCAAATATCGGATTATCCAGCAAAATTATAAGACCGTTTCGGCCCTATCTCATCGAAAGCCACAGGAGAGCGCCGATTCCCGCCGCGATCCGATACCAGGCGAAGGGCGCAAAGCCGCGCTTCGACACCAGACCGACAAACCAGTGAATGACCAGCAGCGCGACGATGAACGCGGTGACGAAGCCCAAGGCGATACTGTCCCAGCCGACGGTGGATGAGGTGATGCGGTCCCCATTTTTCACCAGTTCGAGCAGGGTCGCGCCCAGCATCGTCGGGATGGCGAGGAAAAAGCTGAACTCCGCCGCCGTGCGCCGTTCGACCCCCAGCGCCAGCGCCCCCATGATCGTCGCGCCGGACCGGCTGACGCCCGGAACCATCGCCAAGCACTGGATGAAGCCGATACCCACGACGCGGGCCAGCGGCACGTCCGCGATGCCATGAAAGCGCGCGCTCTTCGCGATGCGCTCGACCGCCAATATGGCGAAGCCGCCGACGATCAGCGCCCAGGCGACGACCCTTGGCGCGCCGAGCAGCGCCTCGATCTGCTTGTGAAGCGCTAGGCCGATGACCGCAGCCGGGATGAAGGCGACGATCAGGTTGCGCAGGAAGCGCCAGCTTGCGGGTTCCCGCCGGATCAGCCCGAGCATGACCGCCCAGAAGGTGCGCCAGTAGAGCGCGACCACTGCCAAAATCGCGCCCAGCTGGATGATGACGTTGAACATCGCCCAGGTGGACGCATCATAGCCGAGCAACTCGCTCGCGAGGATCAGATGCCCGGTGGAGGACACCGGCAGAAATTCCGTCAGCCCCTCGACAATGCCGAGCAGGATGACGGTGATATAATGCATGTCCATAACGGCTCCATCTTGCCAGCGTCGTGGCGGCGAGGATCAGGCCCGCGCGCGCCCGGCGAAGCGGCCGTGGCGGCGATAGCGCACCAGCCATTTGTCCGCGACCGCGCCAAGCGGCGTCGGCGCGACCCCGAGCGCCGCCAACCCCTGCGCGCCCGATGCGACCACATTGTCGCGCGACAGCATCGCCAGTTGATCGCCGGTGATGGGGCCACCGGGGAGGAAGCTGATGAATTTCGCCAGCGGCGCGGGAACGGGCACCAAAGTGCGGCTCCGGCCGATGGCGCTGGCGATCCAGCCGTTCAGTTCGAGCATGCTGAGCGTCTGCGGCCCGCCCAGTTCGAAGATCTTGCCCCCGAACGCTTGCGGATCGACGGCGGCGTTGGCGATCGCATGGGCGACGTCCTTCACATAGACCGGCTGGAACTTCGTGCCCGCACCGATCACCGGCACGACGGGCGCGATGCGGATCAACTCGGCGAAGCGGTTCACAAACTGATCCTCGGGTCCGAAGATGATCGACGGGCGGATGATCGTCGCTTGCGGGAAAGCCGCCTTCACAGCCTGTTCGCCCGCCGCCTTCGACCGGCCATAGGCGGACGGGCTTTCCGCGTCGGCGCCGATCGCGGAGACATGGACGAGCGCGCGCGCGCCAACCGTCGCGGCGGCCCGAGCGACATGGGCCGCGCCCTGATGATGCAGGCCGTCGAAATCGCCGCTCAGCACGCCGACGAGGTTGATGACGATATCGCTGCCGGCAACGGCGTTCGCAACGGTGGCGGGCTTGCGGATATCCGCCGCAACGAACTGGATCTGACCGAGGCCGGCAAGCGGCTTGACCCGCAGGGCGGTGGACAGGTTACGCTGCGCCACGCGCACCCGCGCGCCCTGCGCCAGCAGCGCCTGCACGACCTGACGACCCAGAAATCCGCCACCGCCGAACACCGTAACCAGACTGTCCTTCATCACGCGCGTCCCATGCCTGTTCTTGAGGGAATATCCATGCTCCCCTTGCCGCAGCCGCGCCATGCTGACAACCGCCGCGGCGAAACCTTGCCGCTTTTTAAGAGGTCCAACCTTGCAGCGAAGCGATCATCCACAACCCGAGTCCCAGGAACAGCAGCGCCGCGCCGATTTGCAGCGCCCGCATCGGCACCCGCTTCGCCAGCGCTTCGCCGAACAGCACGGCGGGGATATTCGCCGCCATCATGCCGAAGGTGGTTCCCGCCGTCACGGCGAGCAGATTGTCGAACTGCGCGCCCAGCGCCACGGTCGCGACCTGCGTCTTGTCGCCCATCTCCACCAGAAAGAAGGCCACCAGCGTCGTCATGAACACCCCGGCCTTTGACGGGGCGGCGAGTGGCGCATCCGCATCGATCGAATCGGGGATCAGGGTCCAGCCCGCCATCAGGATGAAACTCGCCGCGACCGCATAACGGAACCAGGGCTGGGTCAGTACGCCCGCGATGGAATGGCCGACCAGCGCGGCGAGGAAATGGTTGACGATGGTCGCACAGAAAATGCCGAGGATGATAGGCGCGGGCCTGCGAAAACGAGTCGCGAGCAGCATCGCCAATAATTGCGTCTTGTCGCCCATTTCGGCGAGCGCCACCAGCGCGGCGGAGGTGAGAAAGGCTTCCATGCGAAACATCCGGGCCGGGTTATGAAAGACACAATGCCACCGCCCTTCCCCGCCCGGCCGGACAGGAAAAGCCGATGCCATTGGTCTCACCCGATGCAGTCGCGGACTTTTGGTCCCGCCGCATCCCGTACGCCACGGCCTCTCGACCGAATATGTTGACGCACGGCCCGCTGGCTTGACGCGCAACGGCTGGCTACTCCCCAGATGACGCCTGAGTCTCTAGGCGTTGCCGTGAGCCATGGCAAGCCGGCGCAATGCTTCGTCCCGGCCGACCAGCGGCAGGAACAGCGCCATATCCGGCCCATGATCCAACCCCGTCAGCGCGCGGCGGAGCGGCAGGAACAACGCCTTGCCCTTGCGCCCTGTCTCGCCCTTCAGCCGGTCCGTCAGTGCGCGCCACACCATGTCGTCAAAGCCGAGTTCGGACAGCGCCGCATGGGCCGCGACGAGGAAATCGCGATCCTCCGCATCGATTTCCGCAGCATCGATCGGCCCGGTGACGATCCGCCACCAGTCCGCCGCTTGCGCCAGCGAATCGAGATTGGGCCGGATTGCCTCCCACGCCACCGCGCCCATGCCATCGGGCAGGCGCGCCTCCACCGCGTCGAACGGCAGTTGATGGACGATCTTCTGATTGATCGTCGCCAGCTCACCCTCATCGAAGCGGGCGGGCGCGCGACCGAAATGGCCGAAATCGAAGCTGTCGATCAGCGGCTCCGCGGTGACGAACGGCTCGACCGGCTGGCTGCTGCCGAGCCGCGCGAGTAGCGACAACAGCGCCATCGGCTCGATCCCGGCCTCGCGGAAATGGGCGACGCCGATCGACCCCAACCGCTTGGACAGCTTGCCCTCGCTGCCGGTCAGCAGCGCCTCGTGCGCGAAAGCGGGCAAGGGCGCGTCCAGTGCCGCGAACATCTGGATCTGCGTCGCGGTGTTCGACACATGATCCTCGCCCCGCAGCACATGGGTCACGCCCATATCGACGTCATCGATCACCGAGGGGAGCATATAGAGCCACGACCCGTCCGCGCGGCGGATCACCGGGTCCGACAACAGGCGCGGGTCGAATTGCTGCGGCCCGCGGATAAGATCGTCCCAAACGATCGGCTGCTCATGATCCAGCCGGAAGCGCCAATGCGGCCGGCGGCCTTCCGCCTCATACGCGGCGATCTGGTCCGGCGTCAGCGACAAGGCGGCGCGATCATAGACCGGCGGCAGTCCGCGCCCGAGCAGCACCTTGCGGCGCAGGTCCAGTTCCTGTGCGCTTTCATAAGCGGGATAGACCCGGCCCGCCGCCTTTAGCGCTTCGAACCGCGCTTCATACAGCGCAAAGCGATCCGACTGGCGCTCTTCCGCGTCCCACTCAAGCCCGAGCCAGCGCAGATCGGCGCGGATCGAGTCGACATATTCGGGGCGCGACCGTTCCAGATCGGTATCGTCGAGGCGCAGCAGGAAGCGTCCACCGCTCTTGCGCGCCCACAGCCAGTTATGCAGCGCGGCACGGATATTGCCGACATGCAGATGCCCGGTCGGCGACGGCGCAAAGCGGGTGATGACGGTCATGCCTTGCCCTCCTGCCGCTGTTCGCGCCGGTGGGACCACCAGCGAAGTCCCATGCCGATGATCGAACTGGCCATGCCAGCGATCAGGCAGAGGCGCAGCAGGCGATCATCCTTCGCGCTGTCCCATGCCACGACACCGATCAGCAGGACGCTGACCGTCGATATCAGATAGCCGATGGCCTTCAGCTGGCTGTTCCTGTTCATGATGATCGAAACGCGTTGGTGATCGGATAGCGGCGGTCGCGGCCGAAATTGCGGATGCCGATCTTGACCCCCGGCGGCGACTGGCGGCGCTTATATTCGGCGACGTAGAGCAGCCGCTCGATCCGGGCGACGGTATCCCGGTCGAAGCCGCGCGCGACCAGTTGTTCGACCGACAATTCCTCTTCGATCAGGCCGTAAAGCAGCGGGTCCAGCACCTCATAGGGCGGCAGACTGTCCTCATCCTTCTGATCGTCGCGCAATTCCGCGCTCGGCGGCTTGGTGATGACACGCTCGGGCATGACCGGGCCTGCGGGGCCGAAACTCTCCCCCAGCGAGGGGACGTTGGCGTTGCGCCAGCGGCACAGGTCGAACACGGTGGTCTTGTAGACATCCTTGAGCACCGAATAGCCGCCCGCCATGTCGCCATAGATGGTGGCGTAGCCGACCGACATCTCGCTCTTGTTGCCGGTGGTCAGCAGCATGTGGCCGAACTTGTTGCTGATCGCCATCAGCGTCAGCCCCCGGATGCGCGACTGGATATTCTCTTCGGTCAGATCGCGGGGCTGATCGGCGAAGACACCGGCCAGCATCGAATCGAACGCGGCGACGCCCGGCTCGATCGGAATCCTGTCATAACGCACGCCGAGCAGCCGCGCGCATTCTTGCCCATCGTCGAGGCTGTCCTGACTGGTGAAGCGCGACGGCATCATCACGCACCATACCCGGTCCGCGCCCAGAGCATCGACCGCGACCGCCGCCGACAGGGCCGAATCGATGCCCCCCGACAGGCCCAGCACCACACCGGGGAAGCGATTGCCGTTCACATAATCGCGCAGGCCCAGCACCATCGCATTATAGATATCGGCCGGCCGTTCATCGAGCGCATGGCGCTCACCCGGCAGGCAGACCCACTGCCCTTCCCATTTTTCCCACTGGGTGAGAACCAGCGCCTCTTCCCAGTCCGGCAGTTGGTGGGCGATGCCGAAATCCGCGTTCATCACGAAGGATGCGCCGTCGAACACCAGTTCATCCTGCCCGCCGACACGGTTGACATAGGCGAGCGGCAGGCCGGTTTCGCGGACGCGCGTGCCCGCGACGCCGTTCAGCCGGCGGTCGTCCTTGTCCACTTCGAACGGGCTGCCATTGGGGCTGATGAGGATCTCCGCTCCTTCGGCCTTGAGATGCGCGGTGACGAACGGGAACCAGATATCCTCGCAGATCGGCACGCCGATCTTCACGCCGCGAAAGTCGATCGGGGCGGGCAGCGGGCCGGGCGCGAACAGGCGTTTTTCATCGAACGTGCCGTAATTGGGCAATTCGCGCTTCTGCCGGATCGCCGTCACTGCGCCATCTTCCAGCAGCGCGACGACATTGAACAACACGCCCTGTGCCGCGACGACGGTGCCGACCAGCATCGCCGGGCCGCCATCGGCGGTGGCGCGCGCGAGCCGGTCCAGTTCCTGATTCGCCCGCTCGATCAGCGCTGGCTTCATCACCAGATCCTCGGGCGGATAGCCGATCAGCTGCAATTCGGGATAGACGATCAGGTCGGCGCCTGTCGCCCGATCGCGCCAGGCGAGCATGGCGTCGGCATTGGCGGCCAGATCGCCTACGGACTGGGTCATTTGCGCCAGCGCGATCACAAGTTTGTCGGTCATGGGCCGCGCCCCTAGAGCATTTTCGCCCGATGCGAAAATGCTCTATGATTTGATATCGCATTTTCAGAATCGCCGCCCGCGCAAAAGCGCCTTCCCACCGGGGACGCTCGTCGCTAAAGGGGCGGCGTTCCGACCATCGTCATCAATTCGTCACGCCATTTATATCGGGGGATTTGGCCATGAAGCTCATGACCGGCAATTCCAATAAGCCGCTGGCCGCCGCCATCGCCGACTATATCGAAATTCCCCTGACGGACGCCAGCGTGCGCCGCTTCGCCGATGAGGAAGTGTTCGTGGAAATCCACGAAAATGTCCGGGGCGAAGATGTGTTCGTGCTGCAATCGACCAGCTATCCGTGCAACGACAATCTGATGGAACTGCTCATCATGGTCGATGCGCTCAAGCGCGCGTCGGCCAAGCGGATCACGGCGGTCGTGCCCTATTTCGGCTATGCCCGGCAGGATCGCAAGCCCGGCCCGCGTACGCCGATCTCGGCCAAGCTGGTCGCCAACCTCATCACCACCGCCGGGGCCAACCGCGTCCTTTCGGTCGATCTGCATGCGGGGCAGATCCAGGGCTTTTTCGACATTCCGACCGACAATCTGTTCGGCGCGCCGGTGATGTCGGCCGATATCCAGGCGCGCTTTGGCGACCGCAACCTGATGGTCGTGTCGCCCGACGTCGGCGGCGTGGTGCGCGCCCGCGCGCTCGCCAAGCGACTCGATAACGCGCCGCTCGCCATCGTCGACAAGCGCCGCGAGCGGGCCGGCGAATCGGAAGTCATGAACATCATCGGCGACGTGAAGGGCCGATTCTGCGTCCTGATCGACGATATCGTCGATTCGGCTGGCACGCTCTGCAACGCCGCCGCCGCCCTGAAGGCCGCGGGCGCGGAAGAAGTCGTCGCCTATGTGACCCATGGCGTGCTGTCGGGCGGCGCGGTGGCGCGAGTCGAAGCCTCTTCGCTGCTGGAACTGGTCATCACCGATTCGATTCAGGGCACCGAGGCGGTGAACGGCGCATCCCGCATCCGCCAGTTGCCGATCGCGCCGCTGCTCGGCGAAGCGATCAAGCGCATCGCGGACGAGAGTTCGGTGTCCAGCCTGTTCGATTGATTTGTCCGCTTAGGCGGATTCTGCACCGGCCCGCGCGGGCCGGTGCCGTTCCATAACAAAGTCGCGCGGCGCGACTTTCGCTCAGGCGGCGGGAAACAGCAGCATCGGCGTGCAGAAGAGCAGCGCCAGCCCCAGCATCACGCGCTGTCCGCGTGTGATGCCGAGCGGCTTCGCGCCCCACAGCATCGGACAGGCGAGCACCGCCAGCGCCAGCAGGAGATTGGACAGCATCGCCGATCCGCCGACCGGCATATCCTGCCGCAGCGCCAGCCCCGCAAACAGGGCGACAAAGCCGATGATCCAACCCACAAACGCCATGGACAAGAGACTTAGCGTGGCGAGGTTGCGGAAGGCTTAAGCGCGACCGGCCTTGCCAGCCTAGCGCCCGCCCGACTTAGCCGCTAGGCGGGGGGCATGACGACCCGTGACGATCTGGCCCTCGCCCACCGCCTCGCCGACGCCGCCGGCGCCGCGATCCGCCCCTTTTTCCGCGCGCGCTACGATACCGATTTCAAGAGCGACCAGTCGCCCGTGACCGAAGCCGATCGCGCGGCGGAGATCGCGATCCGCTCGATTCTGGAGAAGGAACGTCCCGGCGACGGCATTATCGGCGAAGAATATGGCGCGACGCGCGAAGATGCCGAACGGGTGTGGATTCTCGATCCGATCGACGGCACGCGCAGCTTCATCGCCGGTCGGCCGATCTTCGGCACGCTGATCGCGCTGACGCTCGGCGGCTGGCCGACCGTCGGGATCATCGACCAGCCGGTCGCAGGCGAGCGCTGGGCCGGGATGACGGGCCAACCCACGACCTTCAACGGCAAGCCCATCCGCACCCGCGCCTGCCGCGATCTCGATCAGGCAATCCTCGCGTCGACCGCGCCGCAACTCTTCCCCGGCTGCACCGGCGAGCATTTCGCGCGGCTGGCGGGGCAGTGCCGCGACACGATCTGGGGCGGCGATTGCTATAATTACGGGCTGGTCGCGTCCGGCCATGTCGATATCGTGGTCGAAGCGGGCCTCAAGCTGCACGATATCGCCGCGCTGGTGCCCGTGGTCGAGGGTGCGGGTGGACGGATGTGCGACTGGAGCGGCGACCCGCTGACCGCCGACAGCGACGGGCAGGTGATCGCGCTGGGCGATCCCGCACGGCTCGACGATGTACTGGAAGCGCTGGCGCAGGGCCATGAGGGTCCTCATCACCACTGAGCAGAGGTGAGAGGCTCGCGAATCGCTTGCCTTTCGGCGCCCGGCCCCCTAAGGCGCGCCCTTCGCGATATTCAAGAGGGACCGCCCGGCTAACTAGGGCTGCCGTGGCTGTCTGTAATCGTCGCGCTGGATAAGGAGACGAAAATGCCCAAGATGAAGACCAAGAGCGGTGTGAAGAAGCGCTTCAAATTCACCGCCACCGGCAAAGTGAAGCACGGCGTCGCCGGCAAGCGTCACCGGCTGATCAGCCACAATGCGAAATATATTCGCCAGAACCGTGGCACGTCCGTGCTGTCCGATGCCGACGTCGCGCACGTCCGCCTCTGGGCACCCTACGGCCTGAAATAAGGAGTAGAGCACCATGGCACGCGTCAAACGGGGTGTAACCACCCGCGCCAAGCACAAGCGGATTCTGGAACAGGCGAAGGGCTATTATGGCCGTCGCAAGAATACCATCCGCGTCGCCCGTCAGGCGGTCGAAAAGGCCGGCCAATATGCGTATCGCGATCGCAAGGTTAAGAAGCGCAGCTTCCGTGGCCTGTGGATCCAGCGCATCAACGCCGGCGTCCGCGCCGAGGGCCTGACCTATTCGCAGTTCATGCACGGCCTCAAGCTCGCCGGTATCGACCTCGACCGCAAGGTTCTGGCCGACATCGCGATGCATGAAGGCGCAGCGTTCAGCGCCATCATCGCCCAGGCGAAGGCGGCTCTGCCCGCGGCTGCATAAGCAGACAGCGACAGTAAACCGAAAGGGCGCCGGGCGGAAGCTTCCGGCGCCCTTTTCGTTTGCTGGTCGACTGACATTTGTTTCGTCATTCCCGCGAAAGCGGGAACCCATTTTCTGAGCAAGCCTTGAAACGCGAGATTGACCCGACAGTCTATATCCTCGCCAGCCGCAGGAACGGCACGCTGTATACCGGCGTCACTTCCGACCTGATAAAGCGCCTGTACGAGCATCGAAACGGCTTGATACAGGGCTTCACCAGCGACTACGGCGTCAAACGCCTCGTCTGGTTCGAGGCGCATGACAATATGGGCAGCGCGATCTTGCGGGAAAAGCGGATCAAGAAATGGAACAGGCAGTGGAAGATCGACCTGATCGAAGCCTGCAACCCCGACTGGGACGACCTGGCTCTCAGTTTGGGTTTTGAGCCTTTACCGTCCTTGCGTGGCGGCTGATTGAAAGGTCAGGAGATGGGTTCCCGCTTGCGCGGGAATGACGGAATTTGGATGACTGAGTATGACTGAGATTGCCAATCTGAAAGCCGGCCTGCTGGCCGACATTGCCGCCGCGCAGACGCCCGAGGCTGTGGAAGCGCTGCGCGTCGGCGCGCTCGGCAAGAGCGGCGTCGTCACCGCATTGCTCAAGACGCTGGGCGGCATGAGCGCGGACGAGCGGCTGGAACAGGGACCCCCGATCCAGGATTTGCGCGAATCGGTCGCCGCCGCGATTGGCGAGAAGAAGGCGGCGCTCGATCAGGCGGCGCTCGACGCGCGGCTCGCGTCGGAGACGGTCGACATGACCCTGCCCGCCGATCCGGGTCCGCAGGGCAGCGTCCACCCGGTCAGCCAAGTGATGGACGAACTGGCGGAGATCTTCGCCGATCTCGGCTTCTCGGTCGCCACCGGGCCGGAGATCGAGGATGACTGGCATAATTTCACCGCGCTCAACATTCCCGAAACCCATCCCGCGCGCGCGATGCACGACACATTCTACTTCCCCGATGAAGAGGGGCAGAAACGGATGCTGCTCCGCACCCATACTTCGCCGGTGCAAATCCGCACGATGATGACGACGCCCCCGCCGATCCGCATCATCGCGCCCGGCCGCGTCTATCGCAGCGACAGCGACGCGACCCACACGCCGATGTTCCACCAGATCGAAGGGCTGGTGATCGACAAGGGGATCACGCTAGGCCATCTCAAATGGACGCTGGAAACCTTTCTCAAGGCATTTTTCGAGCGTGAGGATATCGTCCTGCGCCTGCGCCCCAGCTATTTCCCCTTCACCGAACCGTCGGTCGAGGTCGATGTCGGCTATACTGCGATCAACGGCCAGCGGGTCATCGGCGGCGATGGCGATGCGCCCGATGGCGGCTGGCTGGAAGTGCTGGGCAGCGGCATGGTCCATCGCAAGGTGATCGAGGCGTGCGGGCTGGACCCGGACGAATGGCAGGGCTTCGCCTTTGGCACCGGCGTCGACCGGCTCGCCATGCTGAAATATGGGATGAACGATTTGCGCGCTTTCTTCGACGGCGATCTGCGCTGGCTGAAACATTACGGCTTCTCCGCTCTCGACGTGCCCACATTGTCGGGAGGAGTCGGCGCATGAAATTCACGCTGAACTGGCTCAAGACGCATCTGGCGACCGATGCCGACCTGCCGACGATCCTCAAGACGCTGAACGCCATCGGGCTGGAGGTCGAGGGCGTCGATGACCCCGCCGAAAAGCTGGGCGGGTTCCGCATCGCCAGGGTGCTGACCGCCGAGCGCCACCCGCAGGCCGACAAGCTGCAAGTGCTGACAGTGGATCAGGGCGACGGCGCACCGCTTCAGGTCGTATGCGGCGCGCCCAACGCCCGCGCGGGCCTGATCGGCGTGTTCGGGGTCGAAGGCGCGGTGGTGCCGTCGAACGGCATGGTGCTGAAGAAAACCGCGATCCGTGGCGTCGAATCCAACGGCATGATGTGCTCTTCCCGCGAACTGGAACTGGGCGAGGATCATGACGGCATCATCGAACTGCCCGCCGATGCGCCGGTCGGGCAGGTCTATGCCCAATATGCGGGGCTGAACGACCCCGTCATCGACGTGTCGATCACACCGAACCGGCAGGATTGCATGGGCGTACGCGGCATCGCGCGCGATCTGGCGGCGGCGGGCCTCGGCACGCTCAACGCCATCATCGTGCCCACGATCGAGGGCGCGAGTCCCGGTCCCGACGTGCGGATCGAGGATGCGGAAGGCTGCCCCGCCTTCTTCGCCCGATCGGTGCGCGGCGTGACCAATGGCGCGTCGCCCGACTGGATGGCGCGGCGGCTAAAGGCGATCGGGCAAAAGCCGATCAGCGCGCTCGTCGACATCACCAACTATATCATGATCGACCTCGGCCGCCCGCTCCATGTCTATGACATGGCGACGCTGAAAGGCCCCCTCGTCGCGCGCAAGGGGCGCAGCGGCGAGCAGGTGCTGGCGCTCAACGGCAAGACCTATGGCGTGGACGAGTCGATGACCGTCATCGCGGACGACGAGACTGTGCACGATATCGGCGGCATCATGGGCGGCGAACATTCGGGCGCGCAGCCGCATACGACCGATGTGCTGATCGAATGCGCGTATTTCACGCCCGAACGGATCGCGATGACCGGGCAGAAGCTGGCGTTGACCAGCGACGCGCGCGGCCGGTTCGAACGCGGGGTCGATCCCGCCTTCCTCGACGATGGCCTGTCGATCGCGACCTTCCTCGTCACCAGCCTGTGCGGCGGTTCCCCAAGCGAAGCGACCCGCGCGGGCACGCCGCCGGCTGCGAACAAGGCGGTCGCCTATGCCCCCGAGCAGTGCCTCGCGCTCGCGGGCGTCGATGTCGCGGCGGACGAGCAGAAGCGCATCCTCGAAAGTCTGGGCTTCACCGTCAGCGGCGAAGCATCAGCCGTCGAATATCAGGACGGCGTGCCGGTGAGCGTGCCCGCAAGCTGGGCCATCGCCGTGCCGAGCTGGCGGCGCGACGTCGATGGCTGGGCCGATATCGTCGAGGAAGTCGTGCGCATCGTCGGTCTCGACCGTGTGCCCTCGACGCCGCTGCCCCGCCTGCCCGGCGTCGCCCGTCCGACCGCCACGCCCGAACAGCTGGTCGAACGCCGCGTGCGCCGCACCGCCGCCGCGCGTGGCCTCTCCGAAGCGATCAACTGGTCCTTCCTCTCGGAAAAGGAAGCCGCGTCGGTCGGCGGCGGCCAATGGTCGCTCGCCAACCCGATTTCGGAGGATCTGAAGGTCATGCGGCCCTCGCTGCTGCCCGGCCTGCTGTCGGCGACGCGCCGCAATATGGATCGCGGCGCGGCGTCGGTGCGGCTGTTCGAGCTGGGCCGCCGCTATTTCAGGCAGGGCGAGCGCGCCACGGTCGGCTTCGTGCTGGCGGGCGACAAAACCCCGCGCGGCTGGCGATCGGGCAAGGCGCAGCCGTTCGACGCCTTCGACGCCAAGGCGGAAATCCTTGCTTTGCTCGCCGCCGCAGGCGCGCCGGTCGCCAATCTCCAGAATTTCGATGACGCGTCGGCCGCCTATCATCCGGGGCAGTCGGGCACGCTGCGGCTCGGGCCGAAAACCGTGCTGGCCGAATATGGCGTGCTGCATCCCGCCATCGCCAAACAGTTCGGCGTGAGCGGCACGGCGGTGGCCGGGGAGATCTTCCTCGACGCCATTCCGGGCAAGCGCAAAGCGGGCTTCATGCGCGCGCCCTATGCGCCGCCCGCGCTGCAAGCGGTGAAGCGCGACTTCGCCTTCCTCGTGGCCGATGCGGTCGAGGCCGATGCGCTGGTGCGCGCCGTGCGGGGCGCGGACAAGAAAGCTATCGTGGATGCGCGCCTGTTCGACATCTTCGTCGGGCCGGGCGTGGAGGACGGCCATAAGTCGGTCGCGATCGAAGTGACGCTCCAGCCGGGCGAAAAGAGCTTCGCGCAGGAAGAACTGGACGCGATCAGCGCGGCGATCGTGAAAGCGGCGGCGAAAATCGGCGGCGTGCTGCGCGGCTGAGGCTTAAAAGGAGAGGGACATGGCGGACGATCTGGTTTCGATTCGATCGGAGGCCCTGTCCGCCGCCATCAACCCGCTGGGCGCGGAATTGTGGTCGCTGAGCGATGCGGACGGGCGCGCGCTGATGACCGATGCCGATCCGCGCTGGTGGACCGGGCATGCGCCGCTGCTGTTTCCCTTCGTCGGCCGGTCGCGCGGCGACGTCTATCGGCTCGACGGGCGCGACTATTCGATGGCGCAGCATGGCTTCGCGCGGAAAATGACGTTCGATCCGATCGAACGGGAGACGGACAGCGCCACCTTCCGGCTGGAGGCTGACGCGGCCACCCGCGCCGTCTATCCGTTCGACTTCCGGCTCGACATGCGCTTTGCCCTGAGCGGCGCGACGCTGATGATGACGGCGACCGTCAGCAACCGGGGCGAGGCGGCCATGCCCTTTTCCTTCGGTTATCACCCCGCTTTCGCCTGGCCCCTGCCCTATGGCGGTGCCGTCGAGGATCATCGCATCCTGTTCGAACGATCCGAGCCAGCGCCGATCCGCAAAGTCGGCGACGAGCCGGGCCTGATCGCGCGGGAGAGCATCGCCTCACCGGTGGACGGCGACGTGCTGGCACCGACCTATGCCATGTTCGAGGGCGACGCGCTGATCTGGGATGATTTGCACAGCCGCAGCCTGTATTGGGGCGTGCCCGGTCGGACCCGGTTGCAAATCGACTTCCCCGACACCTCCTGGCTAGGCCTGTGGCAGAAGCCCGGCGCGCATTATCTGTGCGTCGAGCCATGGGCGGGGATGGCGGACCTTGTCGGCTTCGCCGGCGACGTCTGGGACAAACAGGGGATCATGAGCCTGTTGCCCGGCGACACGCGGTCCTTCCGCATGGCTGTGACGCTGGCGCCGCCGGACCCGGCACCCTATGTCGGGGCGCAACCGGGAGACGCCGCATGACCAGATCCATCCGCATCGACTTCATATCCGACATCAGTTGCCCCTGGTGCATCATCGGGTTGCGCGCGCTGGAACAAGCGGTCGAACGGCTGGAAGGCGAGGTCGCGGTCGATTTCCACTTCCAGCCCTTCCAGCTGCAACCCGACATGCCGCGCGGCGGCGAGAAGCTGACCGACCTGATGCAGCGCAAGTTCGGTGGCTCGGCGCAGGATGCGCTGGAGAAGCGCGGAGCCATTGCCGAACGCGCGGCGGCGGAGGGGTTCGACATGCGCGTGTCGGACGCAGCGCGCGTCTATAATACGTTCGATGCGCACCGGCTGCTGCACTGGGCGGGGCTGGAAGGCAAGCAACATGCCTGCAAGCGCGCCCTGTTCGACGCCCATTTCACGCGGGGCGAGGCGATGGACGATCCCGATGTGCTGGCCGCCATCGCTGCCCGCGCCGGGCTGGACCCGGATGCCGCGCGCGCCGTCATCACCAGCGACCGCTATGCGCAGGAGGTCAGCGCGGACGAGGCGTTGTGGCGCAATCGCGGTATCCAGTCCGTCCCGGCGATCGTGATCGACGGAAAATATCTGATCTCGGGCGGGCAGCCGGTGGAGACGTTCGAACAGGCCCTGCGCCAGATCGCGGCGGAGCCGGCGGAGGCGCTGCCGCACTGACTCGGAGTGTGGCCGGAACGCGGCCCGGAATGCTGGCGCGGGCGGCGATAATCGCTATAGGAGCGGGCCATGAGCATTCCATCCCGCCGCACCTTCGCGATCATTTCCCACCCGGACGCCGGCAAGACCACGCTGACCGAAAAGCTGCTGCTGGAAGGCGGCGCGATCCATATGGCGGGCGAGGTCAAGGCGCGCGGGGCGAACCGGCGCGCGCGATCGGACTGGATGAAGATCGAGCAGCAGCGCGGCATTTCCGTCACCAGCTCGGTCATGACGTTCGAACGGACCCGCGATGGCGAAACCATCACCTTCAACCTGCTCGACACGCCGGGGCATGAGGATTTCAGCGAGGACACCTATCGCACGCTGACCGCCGTCGACAGCGCCGTCATGGTGATCGACGCGGCCAAGGGCATCGAGCCGCAGACGCGCAAGCTGTTCGAGGTGTGCCGCCTGCGCAATGTGCCGATCATCACCTTCGTCAACAAGGTCGATCGCGAAGGGCGCGAGACCTTCGGCCTGCTCGACGAGGTGGCGGACCAGTTGCAGCTCGACGTGTGCCCGATGAGCTGGCCGGTCGGCATGGGCGGCGAGTTCGAAGGTATCTACGACTTCGCCACCAACCGGCTGATGCAGCCGACCGGGCCGAGCAAGGAATTTGACGGGACACGGCACCAGTTCACCGGGCTGGGCGATCCAAGGCTCGCCGACTTCATCTCGCCGCGGGGCCTTGCAAAGCTGCGCGAGGAGGCGGAACTGGCGCAGGGCGGCTATGCCCATTTCGATCTCGCCCGCTATCGCCATGGCGATCTGACCCCCGTCTATTTCGGTTCGGCGCTCAAGCTGTTCGGCGTCACCGAACTAATTGACGCGCTCGCCGCCCATGCGCCGCCGCCGCGCGCCCAGCCGGCGCAGCCCGCGCCGGTCGAGCCGGAGGGCAGCGAAGTCACCGGCTTCATCTTCAAGGTGCAGGCCAATATGGACCCGATGCACCGCGACCGCATCGCGTTCATGCGACTGGTGTCGGGCAAATTCAAACGCGGCATGAAGCTGACCCCGAGCGGATCGGGCAAGCCGCTCGCGGTGCATTCGCCGATCCTCTTCTTCGCGCAGGACCGCGAACTGGCGGACGAGGCGTTTCCCGGCGACATCATCGGCATTCCCAACCATGGCGCGCTGCGGGTCGGTGACACGCTGAGCGAGAAACCGGGGCTGCGCTTCACCGGCCTGCCCAATTTCGCGCCCGAAATCCTGCGCCGGGTGCAACTCAAGGACCCGACCAAGACCAAGCAGCTCCGCAAGGCGCTGGATGACCTGTCCGAAGAGGGCGTGATCCAGGTTTTCTATCCCGACATCGGCAGCAACTGGATTGTCGGCGTCGTGGGGCAATTGCAGCTCGAAGTGCTGATTTCCCGGCTGGAGGCGGAATATAAGGTCGCCGCCGGGCTGGAACCCTCCCCCTACGACACCGCGCGCTGGATCAGCGGCGACGAAGCCGCGATCAAGGATCTGGTCGCCTATAATGGCGGCAGCATGGCCAAGGATCGCGACGGCAACCTCGTCTTCATGGCGAAAAGCGCGTGGGACATCGGCTACCAGCAGGAACGCCACCCCAAGGTGAAGTTCAGCGCAACAAAGGAACGGTAAGGGCCGTCCGTTCAGGCACGACGAAGGGCAGCTACTGGTCGATCCGGTGGGTTGTTGCCAACGCATCGCCAGACTTCGATAAGCCCGCAGGCGCAACGCGACGCCTGGTGCCTATGGGAGAGACAATATGGGTGACGGCCCGATCTTTGGTCTGACGAGCGCTTTCACGAACTTCATGCTTTCGCCCAAGGAAGTCGCCCAATGGTCGGAGGCGAATGGCTTCGAATCGATCTGGATCGGCGAACATTCCCACGTTCCCACCGGGCAAAAATCGCTGCGCCCCGAATATAAGGAAACGCCCGCCACCTATCGCGAGCTGTATGATCCGCTCCTCACCCTGATGAACATCGCCGACGCGACCACCACGCTGAAGCTTGGCACGTCGATCCTCATCCTTCCCGAACATCATCCGATCCGTCTGGCGAAGATGATTTCGACGCTCGACCAGATTTCGGGGGGCCGCGTGATATTGGGCGTCGGCGCGGGCTGGAGCGCCGAGGAAATGGCGGATTATGGCATCGACTTCAAGGATCGCTGGAAGTTCACGCGGGAATCCGTCCTGGCGATGCGCGAGATCTGGAACAACGAAATCGCCGAATTTTCGGGCGAAATGATCCATTTCGATCCGATGTGGTGCGGTCCCAAGCCGGTCCAGCCGGGCGGCCCGCGCGTGCTGATGGGTGCATGGAACAGGCTGGCTCTGCCCCGCGCCGCGGACTATTGCGACGGGTGGCTGCCGGTCGATCAGGGCGAACGAATGGCCAGTTGCGTCACCGAACTGCGCGAAGAATGCGACCGCCTCGGCCGGTCCTTCGACGATATGGATCTTACGGTCCTCATCGATCCGCTGGCGGCTTTTTCGACGTCCGGCGGCGTGGAAAAGCGGGTCGAGGAACTGCACGCGATGGGCTTCAAGCGCATGCTGCTCTATTTCATGCAGGAACCCGCCGAGGTCCAGTGGGAAAGCCTGGACCGGCTGGGCGCGATCGCCAAGGCGTTCCAGTAGGTCGTTCGCCAGCCGTCACGCCTTCCCTTCCCGCCTATCATCGGCGCGGTGTCCGCAGTGGAACGGGAGGCGTGGCGGATGGCGTGCTGTCGCCCTGCGGCCACAGGGGCGATGAAAGCCGTCCTATTTCCTCCCGGAACGGCATTTTCACCCTGTCCTATCGCCAGTCTGCCGAAATACTCTCTCCCGGTCTTTGAACTGTCGGGAAATCCCTGCCCTCGCGCCTACGCGCGCGCAGGCGCGCACGCGCCAGAGCGTATACTTCGGCGGAAAAGCGGCGATGCGGCGAGCCATTCGTCCGCCCGCGTCCTATTTGCGCAGCAGGAACACCGCATGTTCGGCGAAAAGATTCGCGTTGGCGTGGGTGGTTTCCCGGTCGCCCTTGAGGAACCACTGGCCATCGATGGTCCAGCCGCGTGTCCGAACCAGCGCCCGGAAATCGTCCACCGTCACATGATGGATGTTGAGCGTATTATACCAGGTATCGGGCAACAGCCGCGTCACCGGCATCCGCCCGCCCCACATCAGCGACAGCCGACCGCGCCAGTGGGCAAAATTGGGAAAGGACACGAACGCCTGACGCCCGATGCGCAGCAGTTCGTCCACCACCATGTCGGGCCGCCGCGTCGTCTGGAGCGTCTGGCTGAGGATCGCATAGTCGAAACTGGCGTCGGGATAATAGCCTAGGTCGGTGTCGGCGTCACCCTGCACCACGGAAAGCCCGCGCCCGACCGCCGCCGCGACATTGCCGCCGTCGATCTCCAGCCCCCGCGCGTCAACCTGCTTGGCATCGCGCAGCGCCGCCATCAGCGCCCCGTCGCCGCAGCCCACGTCCAGCACCCGCGCGCCCTGCCGCACCGTCCGCGCGATGAGGGCGAGGTCGGGACGCAGCGGCTCGATTCCCACTGCCCCGCTCACGCCCGGCCGCCCTTGAGAAAGCCGTCCACCACCCGGTTCAGCTCCGGACATTCGAGCAGGAAGGCGTCGTGGCCGAACGGGCTGGACAGTTCGACGAAGCTCGCCGGCGCGCCGCTGGCGTTGAGCGCATGGACGATGATTCGCGATTCGCTGGTGGGATAGAGCCAGTCGGTATCAAAGCTGACGAGGCAGAAGCGCGCTTTCGACGCGGTGAAGGCGCCGGCCAGACTGCCGCCATGATCCTCGGCAATGTCATAATAGTCCATGGCGCGGGTGATGTAGAGATAGGAGTTGGCGTCGAATCGCTCGACGAAGCTCAGCCCCTGATGGCGCAGATAGCTTTCCACCTGAAAATCCGCGTCGAAGCCGAAGGTCTTGGCGTCTCGTGCCTGCAAACGCCGGCCGAACTTCTCGGTCAGCCCCGCTTCGGACAGATAAGTGATGTGCGCGGCCATGCGCGCGACGGCCAGGCCCGCGCTCGGCACCTGCCCGTCGGCATAATAATCGCCGCCGCGCCAGTGCGGATCGGCCATGATCGCCTGCCGCCCGACTTCATGAAAGGCGATATTCTGCGCGCTGTGCCGGGCGGTGGAGGCGATGACGATGCAGCTTTCGACCCGCTCGGGGAATATCGTCGGCCAGGTCAGCGCCTGCATCCCCCCCATCGATCCGCCGATCACCGCGCTCAGCCGGTCGATGCCCAGATGGTCGAGCAGCAACGCCTGCGCCCGCACCATGTCGGCGATGGTCAGCACCGGAAAGCGCATGGCATAGGGCGCGCCGGTGGCCGAATCGGGCGTCGCCGGGCCGGACGATCCCATGCAACTGCCGATGACATTGGCGCAGACGATGAAATGCCGCGCCGGATCGACCGGCTTCCCCGGCCCGACCATGCGCCACCACCAGCCGGGCTTGCCGGTAAACGGGTGATCGGACGCCACATATTGGTCGCCGGTCAGCGCATGGCAGATCAGGATGACATTGGATCGCTCCGCATTCATCGCCCCATAGGTTTCATAGGCGATCTCGACCGGCGCGAGGCTGGCGCCGCTGTCCAGCCGCAACGGGCCGGCGAGACGCACCTGCCGGCGGAGGCCGAAGCGGCTGTCATCGGATAGAGGGATGGATGCCATGAGAATCGGCTAGGACCGCCACCGGAAGCTGTCAATCTGGCCTTTGCGATAGCGAGAGGCGATCGGCATGACTATGAAGCGGCGATGATCGACTCCGCCCGTATACCCATCGTCGCCTATGGCGCGCTGTCCCCCTATCTGCTGACTGCGCTGGAGCAGCGTTTCGCGGTCCATGGCCTGCCGGTCGGGGCCGATCCGGCCACGCCGCCGCCAGCCGTGCGGCATGCGCGGGCGCTCGTCAGTTTCGGTGGCGCGGGCGCGTCCGCCGCCGTTATGGACGCGTTGCCGGCTCTGGAGATCATCGCCCTGTTCTCGGTCGGCTACGACAAGGTCGATATCGATCATGCGCGGATGCGGGGCATTCGGGTAAGCAATACGCCCGATGTGCTGACCGACGATGTCGCGGATCTCGCGATCGGGCTGTTATACGCCACGGTGCGCAATATTGCCGCCAACGATCGGCTGATACGGTCGGGCGCTTGGGAACGCGGCGCGGTTCCGGCGCTGTCCGGGCGCGTGACGGGCAAGCGGATCGGCATATTGGGGCTTGGACGAATCGGCCGTGCGATCGCCATCCGTCTGGAGCCGGTTGCCTCCCGAATCATGTATCACAACCGGCGGGAGGTAGCAGATTGCGGCTATCACTATGTGGCCGACCCGGTCACGCTTGCGCGGGAGAGCGACATATTGATCGTCGCGACCTCGGGTGGACCGGAGGCGACCAGTCTGGTCGACGCCGCAACGATCGAAGCCCTCGGGCCTAAGGGGGTCATCATCAATATCAGCCGCGGCGCGGTGATCGACGAGCAGGCCATGGTGACGGCGCTGGAACAAGGGCGGATCGGCGGAGCGGGCCTCGACGTGTTTTGCGCATGAACCTCATGTGCCGCCCGCGCTGCTCACAATGGACAATGTCGTATTGCAACCGCATCAGGCCAGCGCCACGGTGGAAACCCGCACCGCGATGGCCGATCTCGTGCTCGCCAATCTCGATGCGCATTTCGCCGGACAACCACTGCCGACGCCGGTCGTCTAGCGCTTTGCCTTCTGTTCGAGACAAGGCTACAGCGCGCGGCATGACGACACCAGCACCCAAGGACTGGATATTGGGCATCGCGCCCTATGTTCCCGGCAAGTCGGCGGCGGACGATGGCCGCCCGCTCATCAAATTGTCCGCCAATGAAAATCCGCTTGGCACGGGGCAGGCGGCGCGCGAGGCGATGGTCGCCGCGACCGCCGACCTCGCCACCTATCCCGATCCCGGCGCGACCCTGCTGCGCGAGGCGATCGCCGGTCATTACGGTCTCGATCCCGCGCGGGTCATCTACGGCACCGGCTCGGACGAACTGCTGCACCTCGCAGCCAGCGCCTATGCGGGGCCGGGGGACGAAATTCTTTACGTTCGCTACGGCTTCTCGGTCTATGATATCGCCGCGCGGCGCGTAGGCGCTACGCCAGTGATCGCCCCCGACGCCGACTATGCGACCGATGTCGATGCACTGCTCGCCGCCGTGACGGACAAGACGAAGGTCGTGTTCCTCGCCAATCCCAACAATCCGACCGGCACGATGACGAGCGCGGCGGAGATTGCGCGCCTCCATGCAGGTTTGCGTCCGGACATATTGTTCGTGCTGGATCAGGCCTATGCCGAATATCTCGACGCCGATGAGGATGATAACGGGCTGGCGCTTGCGAAGAATGCCGGTAACGTGCTGGTCACGCGGACCTTCTCGAAAATATATGGCCTCGCCGCCGAACGGATCGGCTGGGGCTATGCGAGCGCGCAGGTGATCGACATTCTCCATCGCATCCGCGCGCCGTTCAACGTCACCAGCGCCGGGCAGGCGGCGGCGGCGGCGGCCATCGCGGACACGCAATGGGTCGACTTCAGCCGGACGCACAACGCCCGCTGGCGCAGCTGGCTGGCGGACGAGATCGCGGCGCTTTCCAATCACGGCCTGCGCGCGGTGCCGAGCAAGACCAATTTCCTGCTCGTGCTGTTCGACGGCACGCTGACCGCCGAAGCCGCGATGAAGGGATTGTGGGACGAAGGCTATGCGACCCGCTGGTTGCCGGGGCAGGGCCTGCCCAACGGCCTGCGTATCACCATCGGCACCAAGAAGCAGGTGCGCGCGGTCGCGGCCAAGCTGCGCGCCATGGCGGAAGCCGCCTGAGCCATGCTGCCTTTCGCCCGCGTCACCATCATCGGTCTTGGCCTGATCGGCTCTTCGCTGGCCCGCGCCATTCGCGAGACGATGCCGACAGTGCGCGTCACCGGGCATGACACCAGCCCGGCGGTGCGGGAGATCGCCCGCGCGATCGACCTGTGCGACGACATCACCGACACGGCGGGCGCATCGGTCATCGACGCCGATCTGGTGGTGCTGTGCGTACCCGTGCGCGCGATGGGCGCGGCGGCGGCGGAAATCGCCGACGACTTGCCGGCCGACGCGATCGTCAGCGATGTGGGGTCGGCCAAGGCGGATGTGCTGGCGCAGATCACCGCCGCCTTGCCCGGCCGCTCGATCATTCCGGCTCATCCGGTCGCGGGCACCGAGAATAGCGGACCGGAAGCGGGCTTTTCGACGCTGTTCAAGGGGCGCTGGTGCATCGTCACCCCGCCACCGTCAGCTGATCCCGCCGCCGTCGAGCGCGTGTCGGAACTGTGGCGGCGTGTGGGCGCCGATGTCGAGATCATGGACCCGGCCCATCATGATCTGGTGCTGGCCGTGACCAGTCATCTGCCGCATCTGATCGCCTATACGATCGTGGGCACCGCCAGCGATCTGGAGGACGTCACCCAGTCCGAAGTCATCAAATATTCCGCCGGCGGCTTTCGCGACTTCACCCGCATCGCCGCGTCTGACCCGACGATGTGGCGCGATGTGTTCCTGGCAAACAAGGACGCCGTACTGGAAATGCTCCAGCGCTTTTCGGAGGATCTCTCGGCGCTGCAACGCGCGATCCGCTGGAACGATGGCGATGCGCTGTTCAACCTGTTCACCCGCACCCGCGCGATCCGCCGGTCGATCATCGAACAGGGTCAGGACGACGCCAAGCCCGATTTCGGGCGGAGTCATTAGGTAGTTGGAAATGTGCGGAAGAGCGTATTTCAGGTTTGCCGCACCGGCAGTTCCAGACAAGTCATTAAGTCGATTTTTTGTTCAGCGCGTTGATCGCGGCGTGGACACGGCGTTCGGCTTCCTCGCGATCGAGACCGGCGGGAACAATCTCTCCCGCCTTGTAGGTGATGACCCCCGGCCGTTTCAGGAAGCTGCCGCGCGGCGACACCCGGCCGCTGTCGATCGCGATCGGCACCACCGGCAATTTGAGCAGCGCGTATAGCCCGGCGAAGCCAGACCGCAGCGGCGGCGCTTCGCCATGGGGGACGCGGGTGCCCTCCGGAAAGATGCACAGCGCGCGGCCTTCCGCATGCGCCGCCTTCGCACCCGCCCGCAACGCGCGCATCGCACTCGCGCCACCGCTTCGTTCCACCGGCAACAGGCCGTAGCGCGCCGCGATCACGCCCCACAGCGGAATATTGAACAGTTCACGTTTGGCGGCGAGTACCGGCCGGTCGAAGATGCTGAGAATATCAATCGTTTCGAACATCGATTCATGTTTGACGATGTAGAGATAGGGGCCGCGCGGAATCTCCCCGTCGATATGCACCTTTTGCCCCAGCAGCCAGCGTGCGCACCAGCGATGATAGCGGCTCCAGCGCGTGGCGATATGCTGGACCTGCCCCGGCGCGATCCCGCTCACCGCCAGCGCGGCCAGCACGAACAGCAGGCTGCCGGGATAAAAGGCCATTGTGAAGGCGAGGGAACGCAATGCTGTAATCATGGGAGGATCAATATCCGTCAGATGCCGATCAGCGCCGCGGCCCGGCGGAGCAGATATTTATTATATTCGCGAACCAGCACCGGCAGCGTCGGCCGGCTGGGCACCGCATCATAGACCAGCGTAACCCGATCGGGCAAAGCCTGCCGCAATTCCAGCGCGGCGCGGCGCATATGCCAGTCCGTCGTGACAAGACGCACCGTCGCATAATTGCGCCGCTCCAGCCAGCGCGCGGTTTCGATCGCGTTGGACCGGGTGTCGATCGCCTCGCGGCCCAGGGTGATGCAGCAAGTGAAAAGCCGATCCGGCGCCTTATACTGCGCCGCCAGTTCGGACGGGCGCACGGCGCGATCCACGCCCGAAATCAGCATGCGGCGAGACGCGCCCGCCTCCATCAGTGCGATGCCGCGGTCGATCCGGCCCGCCCCGCCGGTCAGCACCACGATCGCGTCCGTCGCCCGCCCGTCGAGCGGCTGTGGCAGGAAGATCGCGAACCAGGCAAAGCCCAGCATCCAGGCGAGCAGGGAAAGAGCCGCCGCCCGGACGATCATAGCGAGCGACCCAGCGCGCGCAGCACGGTCCAGCGCGCGGCCACGGTCGCAAGGACGACGCCACCCACCGGCAGCAGCGCGAGCCACAGCCAGCTGCTCGGGGCCAGATGGACGGCGCGCAACAGATCGGACCCGGTCGCCATCAGGCGCGCGCCCAGCAAAGCGACGACGATCAGCGCCGCCATGAAGCCCGCGACCGCCCCCAGCAGCGCGTCGAGACCGATGCGGCGCTGGAACAGCCGCGCGATCTGCACATCGGTCGCGCCCATCAGGTGCAGCACGTCGATGGTCACGCGATGGCTGTCATGCGCGCCCCGCGCGGCCAGCACGACGACCGCGCCGGTCGCCAGCGTCATCAGCGCGACGACACCGGCGGCGAGCCAGCCGAGCACGGTCAACAAGCCAGCGATCGGCAGCAGGAAAGCGGCATGCGGCTCGATCCGCACCTTGTCCGACAGGCCGGTCAACAGGCGGCGCAACTGGCCGACCTTCGCGGTGGCGTCGCCGGGCGTCAGTTCGATGTCGATAAGCGCGGGAATGGGCAGGTCGCCGCTGGCCGCATCCTGACCAAGCCAGGGGCGCAATTGATCGGAGAGAGTCGCCGGATCGACCGGGTTGACGGCGCGGACCCCCGGCGCGGCGCGCAGGGATTGCACGACACGCGCCGCGAGCCGGTCGCGCGCCTGCGGTTCGGCCTCCACGATCTGAACGGTGGCGCGTCCCGCCAGATCCGCGCCCATCGATCGCACTGCTGCACCCAGGGCCAGGCCAGCCGCAGCGGCGAGCACGGTCAGGAACATCATGATCGCGATGATCCAGGGCATCGGGCCTGCCACCCGCCCTTCCGGCAGCAGCCTGTGGCGCGCCGCCGCCGCCCCGGCCTTGTCGGGCCTGATTGTGTCAAGGCCGGCGGTCATCCGTTCGTGCCCGGTGCGCGCGGCGGATAGCGCAACGCTCCTGTGGGATCGGCCAGTCGTCCCTTGTCGAGCCGCATCATCTGCGCGCCCGCCACCTGTCCGATCAGCGGCAGGTCGTGGGTTGCCACGACGATCGTCGTGCCGAGCCGATTGAGCGCTTCGAACAGGGTCATGAGCCGGTGCGCCATGTCCGCATCGACATTGCCCGTCGGCTCGTCCGCGACCAGGATTTCGGGGCGGCCGATCACCGCGCGGGCGA
Organism: Sphingobium sp. FG11; assembly: GCF_057809915.1. Taxonomy (NCBI): domain Bacteria; kingdom Pseudomonadati; phylum Pseudomonadota; class Alphaproteobacteria; order Sphingomonadales; family Sphingobiaceae; genus Sphingobium; species Sphingobium sp. FG11. The sequence goes on along the minus strand of NZ_JBMDKW010000005.1, from coordinate 132,825 downwards.
TCGCGACGCGCTGCTGCTCTCCGCCGGACAATGTCGCTGGTCGCGACTGCCCGCGATCGCCCAGGCCGACCCAGTTCAGCATTTCGCTGACCGGCGCATCCACCTCCGCTTCTTCCATGCCAGCGACGCGCAGCGGCAGCGCGATATTGTCATAGGCGGACAAATGCGGGACGAGGCGGAAATCCTGAAACACCACCCCGATGCGACGGCGAAAGCCGGGAAGGCGGTTGCGCGGCAGCGTCACCACATCCTCGCCGAACAGGCGGATGACGCCCCGGCTGGGCCGCTGGGCGAGGTATAGCAGCTTCAGAAGCGAGGTCTTGCCTGCACCGGAGGCGCCGGTGAGGAAATAGAAGCCGCCGCCATGCAGCGAGAAACTGACGTCGGACAGGGTTTCGCTGTCCAGACCATAGCGCAGACCGACATTCTCGAACTGGACGATGGTCGACATGCTATAAAAACCGGCGCTTTCGCGCTCCCCTGCTTCCCCAACTGCACAGCCATGGCACAGCGGGCGGGGAGCCGTAAAGCCCATGGCCGCAAACCGCGAGTCGCGACCATGCGACAGGCAGCGTCATCGACCGCTTGCCCTCGAGTCCCTGCCATGCCTATGAAGCGGAATGATCCTGGTGTGCCCGAACTGCGCCACGCGCTACATTGTTCCCGACACCGCAGTCGGTGCGAATGGTCGCCAGGTGCGATGCGCGGCGTGCAAGCATAGCTGGTTTCAGGACGCCGCCGCGCTGCCCGATCGCACGCCGGATGCAGCTGCATCCGCGCCCGTCCCGGAACCCGCCCCTGTCGCGACTGCGCCAGCGGCTGCGGCTGCGGTGGTGAACGAGCCTGACGCCGAAGCTTCGCCCCCGTCCATACCGGAACCAGTCGCCGACGCGCCTTCGCCCGTGCCGGATAACCGCTTCGACGATATCTATGCCCGCGCCCCGGAAGCGCGGGTGGAAAGCGATGTTCCGGTCGCGCCCGCGTCGCTATCCCGGCCACGCCGCAATCCGCTCAAGCTGTGGACCTATGCCGCAGTGGGCTTTTTCCTGATCGTCGCGGCGACGGGTGGCGCGCTTTATATGTTCGGGCCACCCAGCTGGGCGGTCAATCTCGGGCTGGTCGCGGACGAGGGCGATCCCGACCTACTTTTCTACCTGTCCAAGCCCGCCGAGCGACGCAAATTGCCGACCGGCGAGGAATATTTCGCGTTCGGCGCGCGGATCGTGAACAGCGGCAAGCAGGCGCTGCCGGTGCCCCCGGTGCTGGTGCAGCTGCGCGACCGGCAGAACCGGCTGGTGTTCAGCTGGACGACCAAGGCCGACCGCACCCTGCTAAAGCCCGGTGAAGAAGCGTCGATCAACGAAAGCCGGATCGACATTCCGAAAAATGCCGAAAATCTTTCGCTCGCCTTCGTGCAGTAAGATCGCAGCTACGGATAGCTGACCGTCTTTGGCCGGCCCTGCGGGACCGGGATGAACTCCGAATCGTCGCCGGGTATCAGCGGGAAGCGCAGCGCTTCCCAATCCTCACGCGCCTGCATCAGCCGGTCGGGATTCGACGACACGAAATTCCACCAGACATGGCGCGGTGTCGTAAACGCCTCGCCACCGCACAGCATCACCCGCCCGCCATCGACGCTGGTCAGCGTGGCGTGCGTACCGGGGCGCAGCACGTAGAGCGTCTGGGGCAACAGGCCGACGCCGTCCAGCGCCGCGTCGCCGCCCGCGACATAGATAGCGCGTTCGTCCGCCGTCGGCTCGATCGGCACCATCCCGCCGGGCGAAAGCTGGATATCGGCATAGAGGGTCTGCGCATAGGTGGTGACGGGCGCGCGTTCGCCCCAGAGCGACCCCATGATGATGCGCGCGCGCGCCTGGCCAAAATCGATTACTGGCAGCCGGTTCTCGGCGACATGCTCGAACGCCGGGTCCATTTCCTCTCGGGCGTCGGGCAGCGCCAGCCAGGTCTGGATAGCGGAGAGTTTGGAAGGCTTAGCGCGCTCGCTATCGGGCGAGCGTTCGGAATGAACGATGCCCTTGCCCGCCGTCATCAGATTGACCGCCCCGGCCTCGATCAACTGCTCGCTGCCCAGCGAATCGCGGTGCAGGAACGCGCCTTCGAACATGTAGGTGACGGTCGCGAGGCTGATGTGCGGATGGGGTCGCACGTCGATGCCCTCGCCCGCGCCAAACTTCGCGGGACCGGCCTGATCGAAGAAGATGAAGGGGCCGACCATCGTCCGCCCCTTGACCGGCAGCGATCGGTACACCTTGAAATCGCCGAGATCATGGGTCGTGGGCGTGATCGTCTGAATCACGAGGTCGTCCAGGGTCATGCTGCGTCCAGTCGGATGGAGGAAGAAGGGCCAGCGTTCATTCGCCGGGCGCGCGCGCCTTGATCGCGAGCGCATGAACCTTGTCGCGCAGCAGGTCGGCGAGCGCGGCATTGACCAGTCGCTGGCGCGTCACGCGATTTTGACCGGCGAAGCGATCCGAGACGATCTCGACGGTGAAATGGCTTTCGCCCGACCCGTCATGGCCCGCATGGCCGCGATGCTTTTCGCTGTCGTCGATCACGTCGAGTTGCTGCGGGTCGAGCGCCGCGCGCAGGCGGGCTTCGATTTCGGTGGCCACCGGGCCTTTCAGAATCTGGGTCATGGCCCCTATATAGACGCTTTGCCGCGCCTTGCATCAGGACAGACGTGTCGACCGACCCTTTCTCGAACCGCCGCTTCAACCGCTTTCACGGAAGGGTGGAGAGCGACCGCCCCTGTTCGGTCCCCGGATGCCCGGAGCCGGGTGAGTTCCGCGCGCCAGCGCTCGATGGTTCCCCGCATCAGGAGGGGCCACGCTGGCGCTGGCTGTGCCTCGATCATGTACGCGAATTCAATCAGGGCTATAATTTCTTCACTGGCATGACCCCGGACGAGATCGCGGCGGCGCAACGCCCCTTTGCCGGGTGGGAGCGGGAGACTCGCGCCTTTTCCAGCAATGCGCATAGCCCGCCGCCCAAATGGGCCGATTTCTCCGATCCGCTCGATGCCATCGGCACGAAGTTCAAGGAACGCATGGCCAGGGCGCGGGCGGATGCGCAGGTGCGGCAGGACGGGGCGTTCCTGTCCGCCGATGACCGCAAGGCGCTGGGCGTGATGGAACTGCCGATCGATGCCGACCGCCGGGCGCTGCGCCAGCGCTATACCGAACTGCTGCGCCGTTATCATCCCGACCATAATGGCGGCGACCGCAGTCATGAAGGGGCGTTGCAGGGCGTGATCGCCGCTTACGGCCATCTGCGCAAGGCTGCGGCGTTCGCCTGAACCGCGCCGGGCGGCGGGCTTGTCACGGCGGCGGGCCGCTGCCATAGGCCCCCGCCCTTTCCGGAGAACCGCCATGTCCCCCCAGCCCCGCGCCCTGGGCCTCGATTTCGGCACGACCAACAGTGTCGCGGCCATCGCATCCGCCGACGGGCAATCGGACCTGATCGACTTCACCGGCGCGCAGGCATCCGGTCCCGTGTTCCGATCGGCGCTCTGTTTCTGGCATGAAGAAGGCGCAAAGGGCGGCCTCGCGCACGAAGCAGGGCCGTGGGCGATCGCGGAATATATGGAATATCCCGAACATAGCCGCTTCCTCCAATCGTTCAAATCGGTCGCCGCCAGCCCGATCTTCGAAAGCGCGAACATCTTCGAAAAGCGCTTCCGCTTCGAGGAGTTGGGGCAGATGTTTCTGGCGCGGATGGTCGCCCATGCGGGCGGCGCGCTCGATGCGCGGCCCGACCGCGTCGTCGTCGGGCGCCCGGTCGAATATGCCGGGTCGCGGCCCGACGAGGCGCTGGCGCGCAAACGCTATGACGCCATGTTCGCCGGGTTCGGGACCGAAATTCACTATGTCTATGAGCCATTGGGCGCGGCGTTCAGCTATGCGAGCCGCTTGACGCAACCCGCGACGATCCTGGTGGCGGATTTCGGCGGCGGCACGAGCGATTTTTCAATCGTACGGGTGGAAGCGCCGGGCGCGGCACGGCGCTGCGTGCCGCTGGGATCGGCGGGCGTCGGCATCGCGGGCGACCGCTTCGACTATCGCATCATGGACCAGCTCGTCCTGCCGATGCTGGGCAAGGGCGGCAGCTATCAGAGTTTCGGCAAGGCGCTGGAAATCCCGCGCAGCTATTTCGCCGACTTTGCCGACTGGTCGCGGCTCGCGCTGATGCGCAACCGGCGGACGCTAGAGGAACTGGCCCGCTTGCGGAAAAGCGCGGACGACGGCGCGGCGATCGGCCGGATGATCACCGTGATCGAAAGGGAACTGGGCTATGCGCTCTACGACGCCGTGGGCATGCTCAAGCGCGCGCTTTCGGCGGCCGACACAGCGCCATTCCGGTTCGAGGGCGGTGGCCTGTCGATCGAGGTCGAGGTGGCGCGTGCCGATTTCGAACGCTGGATCGCGCCCGACATCGAACGGATCGAGGCGACGGTCGATCGTGCGCTCGGTAAGGCGGGGGTCGCGCCCGAAGCGATCGACCGCGTGTTCCTGACCGGCGGATCGTCGCTGATCCCGGCGATCCGGGCGATATTCGACCGGCGTTTCGGGCGGGACCGGATCGCGACCGGCGGCGAACTGACCTCGATCGCCCATGGACTGGCGCTGGTCGGACAGGAAGCCAATTTGGGCGAATGGGCCGCTTGATCGTTAAGCGCCCAAACCCCACGCTATCGACACGCCCTTCCCCGATCGGTTAGGGGCTGGAGTGACTCGCAGGAAGATGACGATATGACCGAGATTTCGAACGTCCAGCCCGATACCCGCGCCGACACGCTGCTCGATAAGCCCGACCGCGAAGTCGATGTGCGCGAGCTGTTCGGGGTGGACATCGACATGCGCGTGCCCGCGTTCAGCCAGGCCGACGAGCGCGTGCCCGATCTCGACCCCGCCTATGTGTTCGATCCGGACACCACGCTCGCGATTCTGGCGGGCTTTGCCTATAATCGCCGCGTCATGGTGCAGGGCTATCATGGCACCGGCAAGTCGAGCCATATCGAACAGGTCGCCGCGCGCCTGAAATGGCCGTGCATCCGCATCAATCTGGACGCGCATATCAGCCGTATCGACCTGGTGGGCCGCGACGCCATCGTGCTCAAGGACGGGCAGCAGGTGACGGAATTTCGCGAGGGCCTGCTCCCCTGGGCGTTGCAGCGGCCGGTGGCTCTGGTGTTCGACGAATATGATGCGGGCCGCCCGGACGTGATGTTCGTGATCCAGCGCGTGCTGGAAACAGACGGCAAGATGACCCTCCTCGACCAGAATCGCGTCATTCGGCCGAACCCCAATTTCCGCCTGTTCGCGACCGCTAATACGGTCGGCCTTGGCGATACGACCGGCTTGTATCATGGCACGCAGCAGATCAATCAGGGCCAGATGGACCGCTGGAATCTGGTGGTGGCGCTCAACTATCTGCCGGCCGCGACCGAAGCGCAGGTGGTGCTGGCCAAGTCTGGCGAATATGATCATGAGGGCGGCCGCAAGGAAGTCGAGAATATGATTAAGGTGGCGGAGCTGACGCGGCAGGGCTTCGTCAACGGCGACATTTCCACCGTCATGTCTCCGCGCACCGTCATCAGCTGGGCGCAGAATGCACTGATTTTCAAGAATGTCGGTTTCGCCTTCCGGTTGAGCTTCCTCAACAAGTGCGACGAGGCCGAGCGCGCGCTGGTGGCGGAATATTATCAGCGCGTGTTCGGCAAGGACCTGCCCGAGAGCGTCGTGGGCAAGGCGGGATGACGGCCGGCGTTGCCACACCGCACGACCGGCGCGTGCCGATCGCCACCGCGTTCAACCTGCGCGATTTTGGCGGCTATGCGACGGCGGACGGACGAATGGTGCGGCGGGGCATGCTCTATCGCTCGGGCACGATGGCGCTGCTGACGGACGAGGATTCCGACCAGTTTCGCGCGCTCGGCATCCGGGCGATCTGCGACTTCCGGCGTCCGAGCGAGCGCCAGGAAGAACCGACGCGCTGGCATGGGGCGGAGGTCGATTATCATTGCCGGGATTACAGCGGTTCGACCGGCGTGCTCGGCGAGATGCTGCACGGCAAGGCGGTGACGCGGCAGGAGATGCATGACGCGATGGTCGCGCTCTATCGCGAGATCGCGATGGAATATGCGCCATCCTATCGTGCGATGTTCGGGCAGATCGCGGGCGGGCGCGTACCGATCCTCATCAACTGTTCGGCGGGCAAGGACCGCACGGGCGTCGGCGCGGCGTTGATACTGGCGGCGCTTGGCGTGCCACGCGCCACGATCGTCGAGGACTATCTGCTGACCAACACCCATGCCGACTGGGACTGGCGCCTGTCGCTTGAGGAAAGCCGCCTCGCCCGTGCGCATCGCTCGATGAAGGAGGTGATCGCGCCGGTGCTACTGGCCGATGCTCTCTATATCGAAACCCTGTTCGAGACGCTGGACGCCGCGCATGGCGGGATCGAAGCCTATCTGGAGGATGTGCTGGGCATCGATGCTGCCGCGCGCGCGGCCTTGCAGGATGCGCTGCTCGAAGCATGAGCGAGCGGACACCTCTCGACGCCTTCAAGGACGTGCTGTCGGGCGCGGCGCGATCGATCGCGCGCGATGCCGAAGTGGAGGTGGGCTTCACCGCCGACGCGCCGCATATGGCGGGCAAGGCGATCAAGGTGCCGACGCCCAGCCGCGCGCTGCCCGCCGAACAGGTCGCGCTGGCGCGGGGCTTCGCCGATGCTCATGCGCTGCGTCTGCGCCATCATGATGCCAGGGCGCATAATGGGTCCGCGCCGGGCGATCCCGTCGCGCGCGCGGTGTTCGACGCGGTCGAGCAGGCGCGGGTCGAGGCGATCGGATCGCGCCAGATGGAGGGCGTGCGCGCCAACCTGAACGAAGCACTGGCGATGCGGCTGAAATCCGATCCGATGCGCCGCGCGCGCTCTGCCGATGAAGTGCCGCTCTCGACCGCATTGGCGCTCAAGGTACGCGAGCGGCTGACCGGACAGCCGACGCCCGCCGACGTCGTACCCGCCATGGCGCTGATCGATCGTTGGATCGAGGACAAGGCCGGGGCCGATCTGGACGCGCTCGCGCTTGCCATCGACGATCAGCGCGCGTTCCAGAAGCTGACCACGGCGATGCTCGAACATCTCGCGCTGATCGACGCCGATGTGCCGCCCCAGACCGACGAGCCTGAAGAGCAGGACGAAGGCGAAGAGGACGAGCAGGAGCAGCAGGAAGAAGGCGATTCGGGCGAGGATCAGCCCGGCGACAGCGACGTGAACGCCGAAGCCCGCGCCGAGGATGATGGTGGCGACACCGACGACGGCGACAATGATTCCGGCGACGATTTTGAGGGCGACGGCGGCGATGGCGGCGGCGATATGGGTGAGGAGGGCATGATGCCCGTCCGGCCCAACCGTCCGCTGTCCGATCTGCCGCCCGGCTTCGACTATAAGCCCTATTCGTCGAAACATGATGAGATCGTCACCGCCGCGGACCTGTGCGATGAGGACGAACTGCTGCGGTTGCGAGGCTTCCTCGATCAGCAGCTGGTCAGCCTTCAGGGCGCGGTGACGAAACTCGCCAACCGGCTGCAACGGCGGCTGATGGCGCAGCAATCGCGTAGCTGGGACTTCGATCAGGACGAAGGGATGCTCGACGCGGCGCGGCTGGCGCGCATCGTCATCGATCCGACGCGGTCGCTATCCTACAAGATCGAGCGCGATACCGAGTTTCGCGATACGGTTGTCACGCTGCTGATCGACAATTCAGGCTCGATGCGCGGCCGGCCGATCAGCATTGCGGCGATCAGCGCCGACATCATGGCGCGCACGCTGGAGCGCTGCGGCGTCAAGACCGAAATATTGGGCTTCACCACGCGCGCCTGGAAGGGCGGGCAAAGCCGTGAGGACTGGCTGGCGGCGGGCCGACCGCCGATGCCGGGACGGCTGAACGACCTGCGCCATATCATCTACAAGAAGGCCGACGAGCCATGGCGGCGCGCGCGCAAGAATCTGGGCCTGATGATGCGCGAGGGGCTGCTGAAGGAAAATATCGACGGCGAAGCGCTATTATGGGCGCATAACCGCCTGCTGGCGCGTAACGAGGAACGCCGCATCCTGATGGTCATCAGCGACGGTGCGCCGGTCGACGACAGCACCTTGTCGGTCAACAGCGGCACCTATCTGGAACGACATTTGCGGCAGGTGATCGACTGGATCGAGAATCGCTCGCCGGTGCAGCTCGTCGCGATCGGCATCGGCCATGACGTGACCCGCTATTACCGGCGCGCGGTGACGATCATGGACGCCGAGCAGCTGGGCGGCACGATGGTGGAGCAGCTCGCCGGGCTGTTCGATGAGGATTAGGCGGCGATGAGCGTCGCCTTTCGTCGCGAGGGCGATGACGAACATCTCGAACCAAAATTCGAACTGCCGATCCCGCCCGGTCCCAACTGGGTCACGGCGCGCGGATTGCGGCTGACGCGGGAGAAGGTCGAAGCGCTGGAGGCGGTATCGATTGAGGGCTTTTCCGAAGAGGATGGCAACAAGCACAAGCGGGTGTTGCGCTACTGGCGCACGCGGCTGGCGACGGCGGAGCTGCGGCCGGTGCCGGACGGCGAAAGCGTCGCGTTCGGCACCCGCGTGACCTACAGGCTGAACGGGCGCGAGAAACGCGTTGCACTGGTCGGGGATGATGAAGCCGATCCGAATGAAGGACGGATCAGCTTTACGTCACCGCTGGCCCGCGCGATGATGGGCGCCGGCAAGGGAGAGACGGTCGATTTCGCGGGCAAGGACGATGCGATCAACATCCTGGCGATTGAAATAGTCGATCAGGATTGAAGCGATGGCCATCCGGTTCGCTCGAAGCTTGAACCGGATGGCTGCCATTAACGCTGTTTACGCGCCGCGGCCGGCTTCGAACAGGAACCAGGCGCGTTCCTCGGCCTGGTCGGTCCAGTCGTCGACGATGCCTTCGGTCGCATTGTCGCCTGCCTCGGTCGCGGCCGATTTCACCGCCCGCAACGCCTCGACCAGCCGCAGATTATCCTCGCGCAATTCGTTCAGCATGTCGGCGGGGCTGACATAATCGGCGTCATTGTCCGTCACCGTCTGATGGCGCGAGATGTCGCCGATCGACCGCAGCGTGGTGTTGCCGGTCTTGCGCACGCGCTCGGCGATGAGGTCGGTGGTGGCGAGAATCTGCGTCGCCTGATCGTCGAACATCAGATGATAGTCGCGGAAGTGCGGGCCGGACACATGCCAGTGGAAATTCTTCGTCTTGAAATACAGCGCATAGCTGTCGGCCAGCACGCCATTCAGCGCCTGCGCCACCGATTTGGTCGCATTGCTTTTCAGGTCCGTGGGCGTCTTGAGATCGGGCGCGGTCATGCGGGGTCCTCCTGCTCGGGAAATTGATTTCGGACATATAATGATCGGCGGTCGACATGGTGCCACGTGCACCCGCGATTCGCATGTGCAAATTGTCGTTCAGTCTGATGGAGCGGCTCGATCAGAACAGGCCGAGCGCCGACAAGGCCGATGTCCCGCCAATCAGCAGGATCAGAACGCCGCCGCCAAGCCGGATTGAACGGACGGGCAGCATGGCGAAAATGCGCCCGCGCAGCAGGACGACGGGCAAGGACGCCGCGATTACGCCCACGGCCCCGCCGATCGCCGCCAGCGCCGGATTGGCGCTATGGGTCGCGATACCGAGGATCAGGAACTGGGGACCATCGCCAAAGCCGAGGATGAAAAGACCAAGCGTTGTGGTCAGGAAGGCGCCGATCGGCCATTTCGCCAGCGGATCGGGGGACTTGACCGGCCAGAGCAGGCCGGCGCCCAAAAACAGCAGCGACAGGGCGAAGAACAACAGCCGCGCATCGGCGCCCAGCATCGGCCCGATATAGGCCCCGGCGAGCGCGGATAGCGTGGCGTTTGCGATGGCGGCGACAATGAGTCCGGCAATGACCGCACCGTTGCGATCATAGCGGGTGGCGAGCGCCAGCACGAGCAACTGGCTCTTGTCGCCGATTTCGCCGAGCAGGCAGCCGAGCAGGGCGATGAGCAATGCGTCCATGAAGAAAGGCCGACGCGATCAGGCGCGCAGCGCCGCCCCCAGGGCGTGCGGCGACCGGACGGTCATCGGCAGCGTCAATATCCCGACCGGCGGCATATCCGTCGCGATCGCGTCGCGCATCAGATCGAGGTAGGAAAGGACCACGGGGCCGAGGCCGTGCAGCGACAGCGCCGATTGCAACGTGTCAGCCAGCGATTCGACGCCGTCGATGTGGAAAGCGCGCGCGATATGGCGAATCTGGTCGACCTCGTCATACAGGCGCGGCACGGACAGATGCCCGCGCTGGTTCGCAAGCCCGTCGATCCGCCGCAGCAGATCTGCAAAAATGGCCAGCATCGCATCCTGTCTCATGGGATCACTCCCCCATCCACTCGTCCCGGATCGCAGCATGCGCGCACGCTGGTTAAGGGCGCGTAAAGCGTGAGAGCATGGGGCCGGATACCGGCCTTCGCCTTGACAGCGGCGCGAATCTGCCGCAAGGGCCGCTGCTGAAACGGGCGGTTCCCTTCCGATGCTGGGGGCCGCTTTTCTATTTACGCAATTTTCGACCAGGGATCAGGGCCATGGCCAAGCCAGCAACCGTCAAAATCCGCCTCGTCAGCTCGGCTGACACCGGCTTCTTCTATGTCACCAAGAAGAACCCGCGCACCAAGACCGAGAAGCTGAGCTTCCGCAAATATGACCCGGTCGTGCGCAAGCATGTCGAGTTCAAGGAAGCCAAGATCAAGTAAGCCGCTGCGGGCCGCCCGGCTCGCGCGCCTGATCGTTGATCCATAAAAGGCCCGTCCCGCATGAGGGAACGGGCCTTTTCTTGTGCGTTGCTAGAGTCTGTTTGGAAATGCGCTTTTGGCGCATCCGCACCAGCCCTCACCCCCACCCGACCGCCCAGACATGGTATCCTGATGGGCGGTCGGGTGGGGGTGAGGGCTGGTGCGGTCTCGTGAAATGCGCTCTTCCGCGCATTTCCAAACAGATTCTTACAGCAGCGCGTTCACCTGATCGACGAAGCGCAGGACCGAGATCGGCTTGGAAACATAGGCTTCCGCCCCGGCTTCGCGAATGCGGTCCTCGTCACCCTTCCCGGCATAGGCGGTGACGGCCATGATCGGGACGCGCGCGAGGTCCCCGTCCGCCTTCAGCGAAATGATGAGGTCGATGCCGCTGACATGGGGCAGGTGAATGTCCATGATGACGAGGTCGGGACCGAACTCGCGCGCCAGTTCCACCACATTGCGCCCGTCGCGCACCGGCAGCACCTCATGGCCATGGGCGCGCAGCAGATCGCAAAAAAGTTTGAGATTAAGTTCGTTGTCCTCGACAACGAGCACGCGCTTTGTCACCAGTCACCCGCTTCCGGAAAAATAGACGACGGATGCGCCCCGTTCCCGCCGCTTCCTCGTTCAAGGCCCGATCATGCGACCCGATCCCGAATATGGCAAGCGCGATGGCGCCGACGCGGCCACGCTGGCGCTGCTCGCGCTTGGCTGGACGCTCGCGGACGAACGCCGCGCCGACCGTCTGCTGGCGCTGACCGGGCTGGATGCGCAGGCGCTGCGCGACGGGATCGACAATCCGGCGGTGCTGGGCGAAGTGCTGGCGTTCCTGGCCGATCACGAGCCGGACCTGATCGCCTGCGCCGACGCGATCGATTCGACGCCGACGGCGCTGATCGCCGCGCGACAGGAACTGACCCGATGACCCGCCCGCTCATCATCACCGATTGCGACGAAGTGCTGCTGCATATGGTCGTTCCCTTTCGTAGCTGGCTCGATGAAGCGCATGGCGTGCATTTCGATTTTCGCATGCAGGGCTTTGGCGACGCGCTGCGGCACAAGGATAGCGGCCTGACGGTCGAGCGGGACCTGGTGTGGAAGCTGCTCGTCGCCTTTTTCGACACCGAGATGGCGCGTCAGACGCCGATCGCCGGCGCGATCGAGGCGATGCACCGGCTGAGCGCAATCGCCGACATCGTCGTGCTGACCAATATCGGCGAGGACCATGCGCAGGGGCGGGTGGAGCAACTGGCGAACCACGGCCTGCATGTCCCGGTTTTCTGGAACAGGGGCGGCAAGGGACCGCAACTGGCGCGGATCGTCGACGAGCGTCAGCCGTCGGTGGCGCTGTTCATCGACGATATTGCGGAAAATCACGAATCGGTCGCGCAGCATGCGCCATCGGTGTGGCGGCTGCATCTGATCGGCGAACCCGAAATCGCCGAAAATATGCCCCCCTGCCCCGACGCGCATGCACGGATCGACCAATGGGCGCAGGCGGAACGCTGGATCGTCGAGCGGCTGGCCGAAGGGCCGGCGCAGCCGGACGCGCCCACCTTATCTTCCCATACCGATGGAGCCATCCCATGAGCATCGACGCCCACCTTGCCGAACTCGGCATCACCCTGCCCGCACCGGCTGCGCCCGTGGCCACCTATGTTCCCTTTGTCGAGGCGAACGGCCTGCTGCATATTTCCGGCCAGATTTCGCTCAGCGACGGGGCGTTGATGACCGGCCGGCTCGGCGAGGATCGCGATCTGGACTATGGAGTCCGGGCGGCCCGCGCCTGTGCGCTCAACCTGATCGCGCAGATTAAGGCCGCGCTCGGCGACCTTGACCGGGTCGAGCGGATCGTGAAGCTCGGCGCCTTCATCAGCAGCGCGCCGGGCTTCACCGACCAGCCCAAGGTCGCCAATGGCGCGTCGGACCTGATGGTCGAGATTTTTGGCGATGCAGGCCGTCACGCCAGAAGCGCAGTGGGCGTGCCGGTGCTGCCGCTGGGCGCGGTGGTGGAAATCGATGCGGTCGTGCTTGTCCGGCCGTCCTGAGGCGGCGCGCGCGTTTCTGACGACGCGACCGTTCGCGCATCGCGGGCTGCATGGGCAGGGGCGAAGCGAAAACGGGATGATGGCGTTCGACGCGGCGTTCGCCGCCGGGTTCGGCATCGAATGCGACGTGCGGCTGAGCCGCGATGGCCAGGCGATCGCCTTTCATGACGCCACGCTGGACCGCCTGATGGACAGGCCCGAGCGGGTGCGTGACCTGTCGGCGGCGCAACTGGGCGCGATTCCGTTGCCGGATGGCAGCGCGCCGCCGCGACTGGCGGCGCTGCTCGATCGGTGCGGTGGCGTGACCCCGCTGCTGGTGGAGATCAAGGCCGACGAGCGGTGGGCGGGACCGTTATGTGCGGCGGTGGCGGCGGACCTTCGCCGGCATCCCGGTGCGCCCGTTGCCATCATGTCGTTCAACCCGCTCGTGCCGTTCTGGTTCGCGTGGCATGCGCCGCAGGTGGTGCGCGGACTGGTGGTGACGCAGCGGAATAAGGGGAAATGGCGGGGTCGCGTGTCGCGCGCTCTTGCACTTTGGCTGTCGAGGCCCGATTTTCTGGCCTGTGACATTCGCGACCTGCCCTCCCCCTTCGCCCGCGCCTTCCGCCGCCGGGGATTGCCGGTGCTGAGCTGGACGGTGCGCAGTGCGGCGGACCGGGCGACCGCAGCGGATCATGCCGACCAGATCATCTTCGAGCAGGCGCATGACTGACGTGGTGGCGCGGATCGCGGCGGGTGTCGCCGATGTGCCCCGCGCGCAGTGGGACGCCTGTGCGGGCGATGGCAATCCGTTCGTCAGCTGGGATTTCCTGGCCGCGCTCGAACAATCGGGTAGCGTCGGGCCGGGGACTGGCTGGCAACCGCTGCCGCTGCTGATCGACGGAGCGGATGGCGCGCTCGCCGCCGCTGCGCCACTCTATGCCAAGACCCACAGCCAGGGCGAATATGTGTTCGACCACGGCTGGGCCGATGCGTGGGAGCGCGCGGGCGGGCGCTATTATCCCAAGCTTCAGATCGCGTCGCCCTTTTCCCCCGTGCCCGGCCCGCGCCTCCTGTTGCGCGACCCGGCGCTCGCGCCCGCGCTGATCGCCGGGGTCGAGACGCTGGTGGAGCGCAATAATCTGTCGTCGGCGCACGCGACCTTCATCGCGGAAAGCCAGATCCCCCTGTTCGAGGCGGCGGGCTGGCTGATCCGCGAGGATAGCCAGTTCCACTGGACCAATGGCGGCTATCGCGATTTCGGCGATTTCCTCGACGCGCTGTCCAGCGCCAAGCGCAAGACGATCCGCAAGGAAAGGGCGCGGGCGGTTGAGGGGCTGGAGATCGTCCATCTGACCGGCGCGGCGCTCACCGAAGCGCATTGGGACGCCTTCTGGCATTTCTATCAGGATACGGGCGCGCGCAAATGGGGGCAGCCCTATCTGACCCGAGCCTTCTTCTCGCTGATCGGCGAAACCATGGCCGACCGGGTACTGCTGATCCTGGCGCAGCGCGACGGGCGACCGATCGCCGGGGCGCTCAACATGATCGGCGTGGATGCGCTTTATGGGCGCTATTGGGGGTGCAGCGAAGAGGTGCCCAACCTGCATTTCGAGCTGTGCTATTATCAGGCGATCGATGTCGCCATCGCGCTGGGGCTGAAGAGGGTGGAGGCCGGTGCGCAGGGCAGCCATAAGCTCGCGCGGGGCTATGCGCCCCAGCCGACATGGTCGGCGCATCATATTCCCGATCCGGGGTTTCGCCGCGCCGTCGGGGATTTTCTCGCCGCTGAGCGGGCCAGCGTGCAGAATGACCGCGAATGGCTGGTCGAGCGGACGCCGTTCAGGAAAAGCAGCCAGTAATGAACGTCAGGCGGCGCCTCTGTGCGTAGCGGCGAGGATCGCACGCGCCTGTTTCTGCGCTTCGGCGATTTCGCGCGCGGTCATTTCCCCGGCGATCTCCGCCCGCATCGTCTGGCCATGCTCGCAACCGCCAAGCGCCGCGAGATTGAACCATTTATGCGCCTCGACCAGATCGATCGGCATGCCGCCCGTACCGCAGCTATAGGCCACGCCCCGGTCGAAGCATGCCTCCGCTGAACCATAATCCGCGCCGGAGAATCGACTCTCCATCAGAAACTGCGCGCTCTTGCTCCCATTCGCCATGACGAACCCCCCTGTATGGATTTCGACTTTATGGATTTCGACAGGAAACAGGGTGGACCGCAGCGCGCTAAAAAATGGTTAACGCGATCGCGACAAATTTCGCCCGCGCTGGAGACATTACCGGCGACGGCAGGGTTAATGCCGTCAGCGCCCCTCCTCTGGCGGGTCCAGTTTAAGGGTGGCGCGGCATGGCGAATCTGCCCATAGCGGCGGCATGTCCGATCCTGCCTCCACCCCGCATTCCCCCGTCCGGGACATTCACTTTCGCGAATTCGTGCTGCTGTGCGCTTGCCTGATGGCGATGAACGCGCTGTCGGTCGATCCGATGCTTCCCGCGTTGCCGGACATCGCCCGCGATCTGCGCATTCCCCATCCCAACGACCGGCAGCTGATCATCAGCCTCTATTTTGTGGGGCTGGGCGTTGGATCGTTACTGTTCGGCGTGCTTTCCGACAGGTTCGGGCGCAAGCGGGTGATGGGCAGCGCCATGGTCCTGTTTATCCTGTCCTCCATCGCCTGCGCCAGCGCGCACAGCTTCACCATGCTGCTGGCGGGGCGCCTGTGCGCCGGGTTTTTCGCCGGCGCGAGCCGGGTCATCACCGTCAGCATCGTGCGCGATCGCTTCAGGGGCGATGCGATGGCGCGGGTCATGTCGCTGATCTTTTCCGTCTTCATCCTGATCCCGGTGTTCGCGCCAAGTTTTGGCCAGTTCATCCTGTGGTTCGCGCCGTGGCGCTGGATTTTCTGGGCGCTGGCGATACTGGCGACGATGATCCTGTCATGGATGCTGTTGCGCCTGCCTGAAACCTTGTCGGCCGAAAACCGGCTGCCGATAAGCGCCCGCGCGATTCTGGGAACGGTGAAGCGTATCTTCATCATCCGCGAATCGATCGGCTATATGGTGGCGAGCGGCATCGTGATGTCGTGCATCATCGCCTTCATCCTGTCGGTGCAGCAGATTTTCTTCGATATCTTCCACGCCCAGCGCTATTTCCCGCTGGCCTTTGCGGTGATGGCGGGCAGCATGGGGGTCGGCGCCCTCATCAACAGCCGCCTCGTGTCGCGGTTTGGCGCGCGGCGATTGAGTCAGGGCGCGCTTTGCGGGCTGATCATGCTGGCGCTGCTGCATCTCGGCGTGATCGCCGCGGGTTGGGAAAGCGTTGGCAGCTTCATCCTGTTCCAGGCGCTGATCCTGATGACCTTCTCGTTCACCGGCTCCAATTTCAGCTCGATCTCGATGGAGCCGTTCGGGCGGGGGGCAGGGGTGGCATCGTCGTTCCAGTCGTTCCTCACCACCGCTGTGTCCAGCGTGCTGGGCGGGATGGTGGGGATGGCGTTCGACGGCACCACCATCCCGCTGACATTGGGGCTGCTGTGCTTTGGTTCGAGCGCGCTGCTTGTGCTCGTCTGGACAGAACGGGGGCGGATGTTCACCCGACCCCGTCGCGACGCGCTGCGCGATCCCGAATTCGAAACCGTCGCCTGAATGCAAAAGGGGCGGCCATCGAACCGCCCCCTTATTGAGTTCAGGCGTCGCGGCCGCCCGGCGTCGGCGCTCCGGGCAGTGGCGGCACCGGAACGGGCGGCGTGCCCGCATCCTGCTCATGCGTTTCGATCAGGCCGCGCCCGACATGGCTCTTGCGATAGCCATAGAGGAAATAGATGACGAGGCCGATACCACCCCAGAGCGGCAGCACCAGCATCGCGTCCACCGGCAGGTTGAAGAACAGGAAGAGGCACCCGGCTCCCGCCAGCGGAGCCACGACGAAGATCGCCGGGGTGCGGAACGGGCGGTGGCGCGTCGGGTCCTTGATCCGCAGCACCAACACGGCGACCGCCACCATGAAGAAGGCGAACAGGGTGCCCGAATTGGAGATGTCGGCCAGTTGCCCGACCGGCAGCAACGCAGCCCCGATCGCCACGAATACGCCTGTTACCAGCGTGACGATATGGGGGGTTTTCCACTTGGGATGAATGCTGGCGAGCTTTTCGGGCAGCAGGCCGTCGCGCGCCATGACGAAGAAGATGCGGGTCTGGCCGAACATCATCATCAGGATGACGGAAGGCAGCGCGAGGTTGGCCGCAAGGCCGAGTGCGTTGCCGACGAGCGGCCAGTTGATGACGCGCAGAACATGGGCCAGCGCCTCGTTGGAACAGACCAGGCTCTCGGCATAGGCCGGCGTGGCGCAGGCGGCGACGAAGCCGGCCGAACCCGGCTGGACCACCGAACCGTCAAGACCGACGACCGGCTGCGCACCCATCGCACCGATCGCGCCCGCCGCCACCAGCAGATAGAAAATGGTACAGATGGTCAGGCTGCCGATCAGGCCGATCGGCACGTTGCGTTGCGGATTTTTGGTTTCCTCGGCGGCGGTCGACACCGCGTCGAAGCCCACATAGGCAAAGAAGATCGAGGCGGCGGCGCCTACCACGCCCATGCCGCTGGTGCCGGCGGGGCCGAACCAGCCCTGCGGTGTGAAGGGCGAGAAATTGCCGGTCTTGAGCACCGGCAGGGTCAGCGCGATGAACACGGTGAGCGCCGTCACCTTGATCGCCACCAGCACGGCGTTGACCCGTGCGCTTTCGGTCGTGCCGATCATCAGCAGCAAGGTGATGCCCAATGCGACCGCGATCGCCGGAATATTGATGACGCCCGCGCTGAAATCCGCATGGGGCATGAAACCGTTCATGGTCCAGACCGGCCCCGACGCCAGCGCTCGGGGCAATTCCAGCCCCGTCACGCTTTTGAGCAGGCCCATGAAATAGCCGGACCAGCCCACCGAAACCGCGCTCGCGGCCACGGCATATTCGAGGATCAGCGCCCATCCCACCATCCAGGCGAGCAGTTCGCCCACGACCGCATAGGTATAGGTATAGGCCGACCCCGAAACCGGCACCATCGATGCGAGTTCGGAATAGCACAGGGCCGCGATGGCGCAGACGGCGCCCGCGATGACGAAGCTCCACATCATGCCCGGCCCGGCCTTTTGCGCGGCCGCCGAAGTGAGCACGAAGATGCCGGTGCCGATCACCGCGCCGATGCCGAGCAGGGTGAGCTGGACCGGACCCAGCGTGCGCGCCAGCGACTTTTTCGCCGCTGTCGCCAATATCGCGTCCAGCGGCTTGATGCGCCCGAAGATCATGAATGGAGCCCCTTGTCTGTTTTTGCGTGAGGCGGGATGCCGACCGGCGCATCCCGTCTTGCCATGGTGCGGGAGACTATCGCCTAATCCGGCGCGCGCAAGTATGTTGCGTCACCGGGCGACGCCCGCGTCGATGCCGGAAACAGGAGCCAGGATGATCGAATTGTTGCAGGCCGGGGCGCTGGCCGATGTGCCGCATGGCTTTGCCGGGCGGCGCGGCGGCGTTTCGACCGGGGTGCATGCGGGATTGAACGTCGGGCTGGGATCGACAGACGATCGCGAGGCGATAGTGCGCAACCGCGAAATGGCGCGCGATGCGCTGTTGCCGGGCGCGTCTCTTGTGACCGTGCGGCAGGTGCATTCCGCCGATGTCGTCACGGTGGAGGAGGCGATCGCCGAGGAGGCCCGCCCGGCGGCGGATGCCATGGTGACGGCGCGGCCGGGGCTGGTGCTGGGTATCTTGACCGCCGATTGCGTGCCCGTCCTCTTTGCCGACCCTGTGGCGGGCGTGGTGGGTGCGGCCCATGCAGGCTGGAAGGGCGCTCTGGCGGGCGTGACGGACAATAGTATCGCCGCGATGGAGGCGCTCGGCGCGGTGCGGGCGCGGATCGTCTGCGCGATCGGCCCCTGTATCGGCCGGTCCTCCTATGAGGTGGACACCGATTTCGCCGAACGGTTCGAGCGCGACGATCCCGATAATGGCCGCTTCTTCGCGGCGGGCCGCGCCGGACATTGCCGCTTCGACATTGCCGGCTACGTCGCGTCCCGGCTGCGCGGCGCGGGGATCGAACAGATCGCCTTGCTGGACGAGGACACCTATACCCAGCCAGAACGGTTCTTCAGCTATCGCCGGTCCTGCCATCGCGGCGAACCCGATTATGGCCGGCAGATTTCCATGATTGCCATCAGGTAAACCGCTCCTCTCGGCTTTTTTGCACTGCCGCATAAAAGCGCTTGTGCTGCGCCGCAAAACGATTAGGCTTTGCATCGCTCGCACAACAAGGTGCAAGCCTTGGTCGCGCGTTTTCCAACGATGGAAAGGCGCGATGCCTGCGCAGACGCCAGGCCGAACGGCAATGTCGCCGCCCGAACCGATCCGCCAGATCGCTGTTCGAGGCGGCTTTTTCTTGTCCAGAATCCGGGATCACGCCGGCCGATATTCAACGATTCCAAAAGGGGGAAGCTATGCATTACAAATTCTTATCCGCGATCGGCATTTCGGCCATCGCGCTGACCGCAGCGCAACCGGCCAGCGCCGACGGCTTCAAGCTCAAGCCCATCATCGATGCGCGATTGCGGTATGAGGGCGTCGATCAGGACGGTCTGGCGAAGGATGCGGACGCGCTGACGATGCGGATGCGCAGCGGCGTGGAAGCCACCAGCGGGCCTTTCTCCGTGCTTGTCGAGGCCGAAGCCACCCTCGCCCTGTCCGAACATTATAATAGCGGCGTCAACGGCAAGGCGGCCTATCCGATCGTCGCCGATCCGGAAAATGTCGAGCTGAACCGCATCCAGATCCAGTATAAGGGCCTGCCCAAGACGGTCGTGACCATTGGCCGCCAGCGCATCAATCTCGACGATCAGCGCTTCGTCGGATCGGTCGGCTGGCGCCAGAATGAACAGACGTTCGACGCCGCCCGCATCGAATGGACCGGCATCAAGAATCTGAAGGCCGACGTCACCTATGCCTGGAGCCAGCGCACCATCTGGGGCGTGGACGGGTTCGGCACCCGGCAGCAGGCGGTCAGCGGCGACAATATTCTCGCCAACCTGTCCTGGAAGCTCAAGACCGGGACGATCACCGGCTTTGCCTATATCGTCGATCAGGATGAGGCTGCCGTCACCTATCTGGCCCAGCCCTTCAGCCTGTCGAGCCAGACCTATGGCGGTCGTGCCGCGTTCAGTGTGCCACTTTCGAAGGCGATCAAGCTCAACCTGCTCGCCAGCTATGCGCGCCAGTCCGACTATCATCGCAGCCGTATCAACTATGGAGCCGATTACTGGCTGGGCGAAATCGGCGTCTCGGCCAAGGGATGGACGTTGACGGGCGGCTATGAAGTGCTGGGCGCGGACGCCTCCGCCACCAACAAGGTGACCGGCGCGGCGGTTGTCGCCAGCCTCCAGACGCCGCTGGCGACGCTGCACAAGTTCAACGGCTGGGCCGACAAGTTCCTCGTCACTCCGCCCAACGGGCTGCGCGATGCCTATGGCAGCATCGGCTACACCTTGCCCAAAGTCGGCAAAATGGGACCGCTGGGGCTGTTGGTGAGCTATCATCGCTATGACAGCGACCGTCTGAGCATCGACTATGGCAGCGAGTGGAACGCGCAGGCGACGCTCAAAATCAACAAGAAGCTGTCGGCGCTGGTCAAATATGCCGATTATAATGCGGACGCTTTCGCGACGGATACGCGCAAGCTGTGGATGCAGATCGATTATTCGCTGTAAGGCGGTCCTCGATCTACTGAATGGGAGCGTGCGGCGTCTGCATGACGGCGCGCGCTCCCTTCAACATAGCCGCGCGCAGTCCGAATCGGGGTCTTATATCCATCAGGACAGTGCAGGAGACTGTGACCGGCATGATCCAGTCGCCCCTGCGATGCCGACCGCTGGGCGAAATAACATACTCATATTAATCGATAATTCGAACTTATAAGAATTTTTGCGGCGCATCATAAAGTCCCTTGTGCTGCGCAGCAAAATTTGTAAGCTTTGGTTCACCGCGCAACATGGCGCGGTCAGATTTACGCGCTTTCTCCAATGACGGAGCGAGACGTAAGCGACAGCTTTTAAGCGACGCCAATGGCAATGATGCCGCCCGAAGCGATCCAGTCGGATCGACGTTCGAGGCGGCTTTTTTATGTTCAAAATCCGGGGGGAATAATGGCCGACGATTCATCACATTTCGATGCTGCGATGCAGCGCAGGCGTTTCCTGACACTGGGAGGCACAGCGGCGACGTTTGCGGCCGCGACGGCGCTGCTGCCGAGCGGAGCGCTCGCGGCGGGAAGCGGACCGGAAGTCAAGGGCGCGAAGCTGGGTTTCATCGCGCTGACCGACGCAGCGCCGCTGATCGTGGCCAAGGAACTGGGCCTGTTCGCCAAATATGGCATGCCCGACGTACAGGTCATGAAGCAGGCCAGCTGGGCGGCGACGCGCGACAACCTCGTGCTGGGCGCTGACGGCGGCGGGATCGACGGCGCGCATATCCTGACGCCCATGCCCTATTTCCTGACCCTGGGCACCAACGGCAAGACCACGCCGATGAGCATCCTCGCCCGGCTGAACGTCAATGGCCAGGGCATTTCGGTGGAGAAGGAATATCTGTCCGCCAAGGCCGACATCAACGCCGCCAAGATGAAGGGCATCATCGCCAAGCGGAAGGCCGCAGGCAACAAGATCACCATGGCCATGACTTTTCCGGGCGGCACGCATGACATGTGGCTGCGCTACTGGCTGGCGGCTGGCGGGATCGATCCCGACAAGGATCTGGAACTTATCACCATCCCGCCGCCGCAGATGGTCGCCAATATGAAGGCGAACACGATGGAAGCCTTTTGCGTGGGCGAGCCATGGAATGACCAGCTGATCTCGCAGGGGCTGGGCTATACCGCCGTGTCGACGGGGCAGCTGTGGATGAACCACCCGGAAAAGAGCTTCGCGATGCGGAGCGACTGGGTCGCGAAATATCCCAATGCGGCGGTCGCGATCACCGCTGCGATCATCGACGCGCAGCGCTGGGCCGACAATCCGGCCAACAATGCCAAGCTCGCCGCGATGATCGGCGGTCGCGACTGGCTGAAGGTCGCGCCTGCCGACATTCAGGACCGGCTCGCCGGCACCTTCAACATGGGCGATGGCCGCATCATCAAGAATGCGCCGTTCAAGATGAAATTCTGGGCGTCCAACGCTTCCTTCCCCTTCAAGAGCCATGACCTGTGGTTCCTGGTCGAGAACAAGCGCTGGGGCAAATTGCCCGCCGCGCTCAACACCAATGCGGCGATCGCCAAGGTCAACCGATCCGACATCTGGCGCAAGGCGGCCGCGCTGGCGAAGGTGCCCGCCAACCAGATTCCGAAGGGCGACAGCCGCGGCGTCGAAAAATTCTTCGACGGCAAGGTTTTCAACCCCGGCAATCCCGCCGCCTATCTCGCCAGCCTCGCCATCAAGCGCTGAGCCGTCGCCAGGGAGGCTACGACCATGACCGCCACTTCCGTCCTTGCAACCCCGTTCATGGATGGCGCACCGCCGCCATCCCTGCACGCCCTGCCTGAAAGCGATCCTGCCATGCTGGCCTCCGCCGACCCTGTAACGCCATCAGCGCCGGTGATGTCCGAGACGGACGGACATCACCGACCGCTGCCCGCGCCCGCTTCAAGACCTTTGCAGGAGCGGGCGCGGGATTTTCTGGCCGCGATCCTGCCGACAATGCTGATGCTCGTGATATTGCTGGGCCTGTGGCAAGCCATTTGCGGCAACCCGGAATCGAGCCTGCCCAGCCCGTCGCGGGTCTGGACAGAAAGCCATGACGTCATCATGCATCCGTTGAAGGGCGTCACCTTCGACGCCAGCGGCCTGCATATCGAGGATGGCGGCGATGTGGGCGTCGCCGGCCATATCCTGACCAGTCTGGAGCGGGTCGCGATCGGCTACGGCCTGTCGGCGATCGTCGGCATCGCGCTCGGCATATTGATCGGCCAGAGCCTGTTCGCCTTTCGCGCCCTCGATCCGCTGTTTCAGGTGCTGCGCACCGTTCCCCCGCTCGCCTGGTTGCCGATCAGCCTCGCCATCTTTCAGCAGGCCGGGCCATCGGCGATCTTTCTGATCTTCATCACCGCCATCTGGCCCATCATCCTCAATACAGCGACGGGCGTTCAGAATATCCCCGAAACCTATCGCAATGTCGGCCGGGTACTGGCGCTCAGTCCGGTCAGCTATCTCTTCCGCATCATGCTGCCCGCGACAGTGCCCTATATGTTCACCGGCCTGCGCATTGGCGTGGGCATGAGCTGGCTCGCCATCGTCGCGGCGGAAATGGTGCAGGGCGGCACCGGCATCGGCTTCTTCATCTGGGACAGCTATAACAGCTCGCTCCTCACCGACACCATCGTCGCTCTCGTCTGGATCGGTCTGGTCGGCTTCAGCCTCGACCGCCTGGTCGGCTGGATCGGCCGTCGCGTCGCCCGCCAGGGTTGAAAGGAACACTCATGAAACAGCAGGCCTATCTCTCGCTCGAAGACATCGGCGTTGCCTTTCCCACCCGCAAGGGCGCGTTCACCGCGCTTCGGAATGTCGATCTTGCCATCGACAAGGGGCAGTTCGTGGCGCTGATCGGCCATTCGGGGTGTGGCAAGTCGACCTTGCTCAACATCATAGCCGGCCTCGTCAAGCCGACGCGCGGCGTCGTGCTGCTGGATGGCGGGGTGATCGACCGGCCCGGTCCCGACCGCGCCGTCATCTTTCAGGATCACAGCCTGTTGCCCTGGCTGACGGTGGAGGAAAATGTCCGCCTCGCCGTCGACCAGACGATGAAGGCGGCGGGCAAGGCGGAAAAGCGCGACTGGGTGCGGCATAATCTGGATCTGGTCCACATGGCCCATGCCGCGACCAAACGGCCGGGTGAGCTGTCCGGCGGCATGAAGCAGCGCGTCGGCATTGCCCGCGCCATCGCCATGCAGCCACGCGTGTTGCTGATGGACGAACCCTTCGGCGCACTGGACGCGCTGACCCGCGCCAGCTTGCAGGATGCGGTGATGGAGATTCAGGCCAAGCTCAACAATACAGTCGTCATGATTACCCACGACGTCGATGAAGCCGTGCTGCTGGCCGACCGGGTGGTGATGATGACCAACGGCCCTGCCGCGACCATCGGCGAGGACCTGGCTGTTACAATGCCGCGCCCCCGCAACCGCATAGAGGCGGCGGAGACGGTGGAATATCATCATGCGCGGCAGGCCGTGCTTCACTTCCTGCATCAGCGCTATTCCAACCCGGCCAATCAGGCGGCCTGAGATTCGTTCAGGCGGTCGATGAGCGACACGATGACGGCGCGGCTCGTCATCGACGCGTTGGTCACGGCGATCTGGCGAAGCGGTAAACCCGATGCGTTGCTGCACCACTTCGATCAGAACGGCCAGTATACCAGCGAGCAGTTCCAGCGGCTGATGGCTGACCATGGCGTCACCTGCCCGATGAGCCGGTCCGGCAACGTCTGGGACAATGCCTGTAATGGAGAGCTTCTACTCGTCATTGAAGAACGAACGCATCGACCGCAAATCTACCGGACGCGCAACCAAGCAAGGCAGGACGTGTTCGATATATCGAGCGCTTCTACAATCCCACATGCAGGCTCTCGACCTTGGACTATCTCAGCCCCATGGACTTCGAGAATCGGGCGAATGTAGCCTAAACGGGTGCCCATAGGACCGGCAGCAGTTCAGAACACCCTGTCCAAAAACCGGCATCGACGCGGTGGTCGTGGCGATCATCGATCGCGGCATGCTCCACAAGATTGCACGTGAATCCGGCCTGGAAGGCGCGGAAGGGCGCGAGCGGATCATCATTCTCGCACCATGGGAGGGGTTCCGCGACGATCTGCGCACCGCCGTCAACGCCATCACCGTCAGTCATCGTGCCGACCATGGCACGGCGTCCAAGGCGGGCTTGCCCAAGGGCAAGGACGCGACCGCAGGCCGCCTGCACAATGACACCGCCTATGGCTTTACCGGCGAAACCGACGCCAAGGGCAACAACATCGTCGTGCGCCGCGTGCCACTGTCCAGCTTCAAGAAGCTCGCTGATCTGGACCGCATTCGAGACGCCGATCTAAAGGCCGCGCTCTACCAGCATCTGAACGGGCTGGAAGGCAAGGCGTTTGAAAGAGCGGTGACGGATTTTCCTGATCGGGAATGGCACCCCTTTGCTGGCGTACGTCGTGTGCGCGTGACCGAAGCCTTGTCTGTCATCCCGATAAGCGACCGAAATGGACATATCTATAAGGGATATAAGGGCGACTCCAATTATCGTTACGATGTGTGGGAATTACCGGGTGGCAAGTGGGAGGCGGAAGTGGTTTCAACATTCGACGCGCACCAGCCGAGTTGGATATCGAAAATTCGTGATCTTAATCCGACCGCGCGCAAGGTTCTGAGCCTGCAGCAGAATGATGTCGTGGCCGCAACCAGCCCCGAACAGGAGCGGTTGTTGCTGCGCGTTGTAAAATTCGGCCAGGATGGCAGGCTTTACCTTGCCGAGCCGCAGGAAAGCGGCGCGCTTAAATCCAGAGATGCGGACAAGGGTGATCCCTTTTCCTATTTTTCCTTTTTCCCCGCCAAACAAAAGGCATGGTCTTTTCGCAAGGTTCGCATCGACGAAATAGGCCGCGTCCTCGACCCCGGTTTCCCCGCCCGCACCGCCCGTCGTAAGACGCGCAAGAACATCTGACCAAGGGCGGGGGCGCGACAGATGGACCGGATCGTCGATATCGCCACCGATGGCCGCCACCTGTCCGCTTATCGCGGCTTCCTGATCGTGTCGGAGGATCGCGAGGAAGTGGGTCGCGTGCCACTTGACGATGTCGCGGCCGTCATCGTTCATGCCCATGGTGTTACATGGTCGACCAACTTGATCGTCGCATTGGCACAGCGCGGCGCGGTAATGCTGCTGTGCGGCAGCAATCACGCGCCCGTCGCCGTGTGCCTGCCGCTGGACGGACATCATGCCCAGAACAGCCGAATGCGTGCGCAGTGGGAGGCGGGCAAGCCGCTGTCCAAGCAATTGTGGCGCCGGATCGTCATCGCTAAGATCCGCTGGCAAGCAGCGGTGCTGGAGGCCAATGGCATCTCATCCTCAGCCTTCGATCTGCTTGCCCTGCGCGTGGGCTCAGGCGATCCGGACAATGTTGAGGCACAGGCAGCGCGGCGTTACTGG
The DNA here is from genome assembly GCF_057809915.1 of Sphingobium sp. FG11. Taxonomy (NCBI): domain Bacteria; kingdom Pseudomonadati; phylum Pseudomonadota; class Alphaproteobacteria; order Sphingomonadales; family Sphingobiaceae; genus Sphingobium; species Sphingobium sp. FG11. The sequence goes on along the minus strand of NZ_JBMDKW010000005.1, from coordinate 106,689 downwards.
CCGCTGTTGATGGGGGAGGGATTCCGGCGCGATCGGGATGCGGAAGACATCAATGCCTTGCTCAATTATGGGTATACTGTGCTGCGGTCACTGTGCGCACGCGCCGTGGTCGCGTCCGGCCTGCATCCGTCGATCGGCGTGCATCACGCCAATCGGACCAACGCCTTTGCTCTGGCCGACGACCTGATCGAATCGTTTCGGCCACTGGTCGATGCGCTCGCCCTGCGTCTTGTCGCACGAAGAATCGATACTGTGACGCCCGAAGCCAAGCGCGCCTTTGCAGGACTGATCGCGCTCGACCTGCCCGGTGCAGACGGCACGACCACCGTGGCGGGCGCCGCGAACCGGGTCGCACAAAGCCTGTCGCGCGCGTTCCAGAGCGGACAGGCGGCTAACATTGTGCTTCCTATTCCCCCGTCCGCGCTGGAACTGGCCGGACTCGACTCGCTACTGTCATGAGCGCGAGCCAGCTAAGCGGATATCGGCTGATGTGGATTTTCGTGATGTTCGACCTGCCCGTGACCACCAGGGAACAGGCGCGCGCAGCAACGAAATTCCGCGAATTTCTGCTGGATGAAGGCTTTGAAAAGAGCCAGTTTTCGGTCTATGCTCGCTTTTGCAACGGCAAGGAACAATTCGAAACCTATATGCGGCGGGTCGAGTCGAGCCTGCCAGATCGCGGTGACGTCCACATCCTCAGCTTCACGGATCGGCAGTATGAAAATATCGTGCGATTTTCAGGACAACGCCGACGACGGCAACGGAAAAACCCGGATCAGCTTGCGCTATTCTAGCGAGTCGGGTGATTTTTGCGGTGATGGATCAATGGATATTGCGTTATTTTTCAATGCAATATCCATTGATCAATTATAGCCGCTCAGAGACCGCGGTCCAGCGGCAACTATCTGTGGAAACGGCGGCTTTCTTAAAAGCTCCGAGTTCAGTTCCTCGCCGGAAACAAAGAGCCGATAAGGTTGAGTTTCAGCGTCCTCAGCAAGGGCGAGCGCGTCTTCCACATCGATCCTGAAAAAGCGGTCCGTATTTCTCGATTTCGCGCGACAGCGGCTGTAGCGAATGCGTTCTGAGTGGTTGGCGGTCGGCCGTTAAATTACCGTTGGCGCTCCATCGAGCAATATCGTCTTGGTTTCCAGATAGGGAGAGAGTCCCTCGACGCCGCCTTCCCGACCTATGCCCGATTGTTTGAACCCGCCGAACGGCTGACCAAATTCCAGTTTCATGCCATTCTGCCCGAAACCGCCCGCCCTGATGCGTCGGCCTATGCGATAGGCGGCGTCGGCATCGTTGGTCAGCACGGATCCGTTGAGACCGTAGATGCTGTCATTGGCGATACGGATGGCGTCCTCCTCATCGTCGGCCGGAATGAGGCATAGTACGGGGCCGAAGATTTCTTCCTGCGCAATGCGGCTTTTGTTGTCGACATTTGCAAACAGGGTAGGCTCCATAAAATATCCCTTGTTCAAATGCGCGGGCCGATTGCCGCCGGTGACGAGGTCGGCGCTTTCCCTGCCCAGCGCGATATAGTCTTCGACCCGCTCCAACTGGCGCTTCATCGCCAGGGGTCCAAGCTGCGTCTCTACCGCGTCGCTATACCCGATGCGGATCCCCTGCATGACATTCCGAATCGCATCGGCCAGTTCGTCATGCCGCTTCCGGGGCACGATGGCGCGGCTCAGCATGGCGCACACCTGCCCGCTCATGATCGTGATGGTGTTGCCCAATATGGCGGCGGCGATGTCGATCGGAAAATCATCGCGCACGATCGCGGCGGACTTGCCGCCCAACTCCAGGGTGCAGCGCGCGATGCGACCGGCGCATACCTCCCCTATCCGCCGCCCCGCGCCGGTCGATCCGGTGAACGTCACCTTGTCAATGCCCGGATTGTTGACCAGGTGATCGGATGCGTCCCGACCACCGCAGACGAGGTTGACGACACCGGCGGGTATGCCCGCCGCTTCGGCGGCTTCGGCCATGATATAGGCTTCGAGCGGCGTTTCGGGCGATGGTTTCATGATGACGGTACAGCCCGCGACCAGCGCATAGGCGACCTTGCTCGCCATGATGCCATAGGGCGCGTTCCACGGCGCGATGGCGGCGACGACGCCCGCCGGTTCGTGCGCGACGATGGCGGTGTCGACCTGAATGGACGGCCTGCGCTCGACGAAGGTGAAGCTGTCGGCATAGCCGGCGATTTGCAGGAAGGTCGCGGTCGCGCCGCCTGTCATGATCGGGGCAAAGCTCGCAAGCCCGCCCACCTGCACTGTCCAGGCGCGGGCCAATTCCGGCTCGCGCTTTCGAAGCTCCTCACCCATCCGGCGCACGAACACGCCGCGCTCTGCCGGACTGAGATTGGGCCATGGTCCCTCGTCGAACGCCTGGCGGGCAGCGGCGACGGCCCGGTCCATGTCCGCGTCGACCGCATCGGCAACGCGCGCTATCACCTCTTCGCTGTTGGGTGAGACGATCTCGATCGACTGTGTGCCCACTGACTCCACCCAGCGGCCTCCGATATAGAGCCGGTCGGGATGCGCGATGTGAATATCGTGGGGTGTCATATCTGTTTTCCTCTCCTCGATTCCGCAATAACAATAACGAACGTTATGATTAAATCAACTACGGATGGACCGTCATTGATCGCTTGACAGGCAAGCCTCAGCGTGTCGTATTATATCGATCGTTACGATTAGGCTGCCATGAGAGTGGCCCTTGCATATCCCTGTAGGGAGAGGACAATGCGAAACGCCTTGGTGGCTCCGTACGGCGCCAACGGACATAGGCCATGACCCCCATGCGCCTGAAGGGGGAGGTCGCCTTGGTAACCGGCGGCGGACGCGGCCTGGGTCAGGCCATCGCCGAAGCGCTGGCGGACGCCGGCGCTTCGGTCGCCGTGGCCGCACGATCGGAAAACGAAATCGCCCACGTCGCCGGCGATCTGGCCGCGCGCGGCGGTCGCGTCATCGCCGTGTCCTGTGACGTAACCGACGCCGCCAGCATCGACGCCGTCTTCGCACGAACAGAGCGCGTGCTCGGCCCCGTCTCCATTCTGGTCAACAATGCCGGTGTACAGGGGCCGATCGGTCCGGTGGGCAGTATCAGTGTCGCTGACTGGTGGAGCGCGCAGGGCGTACATGTGCTGGGCGCGATGCTGTGCATGAGCCGGGCGATGCCCGCCATGCAGGCGGCGGACCATGGTCGCATCATCAACATCGTGTCACAGGCCGGGACTTTCGTCGCGCCCAACGCATCGGCCTATGCGGTCGCCAAAGCCAGCCTCATCCGCCTGACCGAGCATGTCGACGCCGAGAGATCTGGCAGCGCCGTTCGCGCTTTTGCGATCCAGCCGGGCACTATCCTGACCGACATGTCGAACCAGACGCTGGCGTCCCCCGACGCACGGACATATGCCGCGCCGCTTGTCGCCTTGCTGGAAAGCATAACGCCCCAGGACAGCGCCGATGCCAGAAAGAAGCTGCAACATCTTGCCGTCGATCTGGCTTGTGGGCAGTTCGATGCTTTGTCGGGCTGCTATCTGGATGTCGACTGGGACCTTCCGGCCATGCTGGCAGAGCGGCTGCAAAGGGCGTGAGCGACAGCCGCACCCTATCGATGTGGCAGCGCAGGCGTCCGGATGCGCAGGGCTATGGCGCGCGGCTGCCGCTCGGCCTGACCTTATGCGCCATGATATTGTTCGTCGATGGATATGACCTGGCCGCCATGCCGCTCGCGCTGCCGCATATCGTGCGCGAATTCGGTATACCGCCTTCCGATTTCGGGTTCGCCCTGTCGGCGGTTCTGATCGGCCTGGGCGCTGGCGCGATCCTGCTCGCACCGCTGGGCGACCATTATGGCCGCCGTCCGGCCATCGTCGTGACCGTCGCGCTGATCGGACTGGCGACGATGGGCACCGCGAGCGCGGCCAGCGTGGCGGGCTTTACCTTCTGGCGGCTGCTGACCGGCCTGATGCTGGGCGCGTGCCTGCCCAATGTCACGGCGCAAACTGCGATCTGGGCGCCGGAGGGCAAGCGGGCGAGCACGATCACGATCGTTTCACTCGGCGTCGCCATCGGCGGCATCACTTCGGGCCTGGTCGTGCCGCTGCTGGTTTCGATCGGCGGCTGGCGCGCGATCTTCTTCATACCCGGTATCGGCATCATGCTGCTGGCGGTGCTGCTGTTCTTCCTGCTTCCGGACAAAGGCGTGCTGGCCGAGCGGCAGGAGGAACCGGCAGCCCACCAGCCCCCTCGCGCTCGCGATCAATTGCTCCACATATTGCGGCCACCTTTGTTGACCGCAACGGCGATCTTCATCCTGCTCTACGGTCTCAACGCGTTTACGATCTATCTGACGAGCAGTTGGATCCCGACTTTGCTGCCTAGGGTGGGCTTTTCGCTCGACCTGTCCGCCCGTTCCCTATCGGTCATCAATCTGGGCGGGCTGATTGTGGGCCTGCTGATCGCGAAGCTGCTGGACCGAGGGCGAGTGGTCCGGGTACTGAGCGGCGCATACGCCACCATCGTTCTGGCGTTTTTGCTCCTGACCTTTGTCAGGCCCGATCCATGGGTCTGGGGTATATTGCTTTTCCTGTCGGCGGGCAGTGCCGCTGGTGTCCACCTTGCGATCATCGCGATCGCCACGGATTTCTTTCCGGATCGCTATCTGGCCACGGCGATCGGCTTTGGCGTCGCGGTCGCACGTATCGGCGCAATCGGCGGGCCTATGGCGGGTGCCGGGCTGATCGCATCCGGCGTCAGTACAAGCGGCTTCTTCCTGTGCGCCGCGATCGCACCGGCGGCGTGCATGGCCGTCACCTGGCTGATCCCGATGGCGCAGCGGGCGAGACGCCGGCCATAGTCAAATGGAGCGCATCATGTCCCTGTTCGATCATGTAGACAGCTTTCCCGAAACGCCGGCTCTGGAACTGGTTCTAGAGGTGCGCCTGCGCTTTCACCCGCTGCCCCGGCTGAAGAATCTTCCGACCGGCCCGGACAAGGGGATGGTCGTGGTCGATCTCGGCGAGTTTCGCGGCCCCGCCCTCAATGGCAGGGTACTGCCGGCAAGCGGCGGCGACTATGCCGCGTTCCGCGACGACGGCGTGGTGCAACTCGACGCCCGCTATTTACTGGAGGAAGCCGACGGGACGCCGATCATGCTGCATAACCGGGGCTTCGTCTGGGGTCGCGCGCCCGAAGTAATGGCCCGCTTCAGCCGGATCGCCAACGGTGCGAGCGACGAGACCGTCGATGCGTCGGAATATTATTTCCGCACCTCCACCACGTTTGACGTCCCCCGTGGCCCGCATGACTGGCTTTCCCGCCATGTGTTCGTCGGCGCGGGCGCGCGGTTGAAGGATGGCAATATGCTCCGCTATTACAAGGTCGTCTGAGCGATGAGCGACACGGTAGATTATATCGTCGTCGGCGCGGGCAGCGCCGGTTGCGTGCTGGCGAACCGGCTGAGTGAGGATTCAGGATCGCAAGTTGTCCTGCTGGAAGCCGGGGGTGAAAGCCGCCATCCGTTGATCGACATGCCGCTGACATGGATGCAGGCATCGACGACGCCGCGCTTCAACTGGGGTTTCACCGCCGAACCCGACCCGCATCGCGACGACCGCAGCGAAGCGATGCCGCGCGGCAAGTTGCTGGGCGGTTGTTCGGCGATCAACGGCACGATGTATATTCGCGGCGCGGCGGCCGATTATGATGACTGGGCCGCAAGAGGGCTTGAAGGATGGAGCTTTGCCGACCTCATCCCCTATTTCCGACGATCGGAGAATAGCTGGCGGGGGGACGGCCCCTATCATGGCGGGTCGGGACCGATGCACATATCGCCCATGAAGCGGGACCCCCGGATTTTTCCTGCCTTTGCGCGGGCGGCCGGAGAGATGGGCTACGGCATCATCGACGACTTCAACATTGCCGCGCCCGAAGGGTTCGGAATGCCCGATTGCAGCATCCGCGCGGGACGCCGCGCCAGCACCGCACGCGCCTTCCTCGACCCCGCCCGACGGCGCGACAACCTGCGTATCGAATGCCATGCACTGGTCACGCAAATATTGATCAAGGGCGGGCGCGCTGTCGGCGTCGAGTATCGACGCGACGGCCAGCTTCATCGCATCGCGTGTCGACGCGAAGTCATATTGTCGGGCGGCGCGTTCAATTCACCGCATCTGCTGATGCTGTCCGGTATCGGTCCGGCGGAGGAGTTGAAGGATAGCGGTGTGGAACCCCGCATCGACCTTCCCGGCGTGGGCCGCAATCTTCAGGACCACCCGATCGCCATGTCCTTCTGGAAAGCGGCTACGCCTATCACCTTCGACGATCGACTGCGGGTCGACCGGCTGGCTTTCGCGGCGGCCCAGTGGTGGCTGACCGGCACGGGCACGATGGCGCAAAGCCCGATGTCGATTCAGGGTTTCGTGCGCTCCGGCCCGGAGCAGGACCGGCCCGACCTTCAATTTCAGATCGTGCATAGTTCATATGCAGCGCGACCCTGGTTCCCTGGTTGGCGCAGGGGCGCTGGCCATGAATATTCGACCGGCGCGCTGCTGCTCAACCCGCAAAGCCGCGGCCGCGTTACGCTGCGCTCCGCCGATCCAACGGACGTGCCGCGCATTTCGCTCAACTTTCTGGAGGCCGAGGACGATCGCCGCCGCCTGCGCGAAGCGATGCGGTTCACGCGCCGGTTCTTCGCCACCGACGCGGCGCGCGCACTGGTCGCGGGGGAAATGGCTCCCGGAGCGGACGCCACCAGCGACGAGGCGCTCGACGGATGGTTGCGCGCGACCACGATCAGCGGCGCGCACCAAAGCTGCACCTGCGCGATGGGTTCAGTGGTCGATGCAAAGTTACGCGTTAAGGGCGTGGAGAGCCTGCGGGTGGCGGATGCCTCGGTGCTGCCCAACATCATCCGGGGCAATACCAACGCGCCGGTGATCATGATCGCGGAAAAGGCCGCCGACATGATCTTGGGCCGTACCGCTCCGCCTGCCGAACATCAGCACAAGAAAGCGCAGGAGGCGGCATGATGTCGTTCCAGGACAAAATCGCCGTCGTCACCGGCGGCGCGAGCGGGATAGGACTGGGCATCGTCCAGGCCCTGCTGACCGCTGGCGCGCGTGTCGCCATCCTCGATCTGCGCGCCGATCACCTGGCACGGGCGGAAACGTTGCTGTCCGGTCATCGCGAATGTCTGGCGTTTCATCAGGTGGACGTCAGCGATCGCGCCGCCATGGCCCAGGCGGCCGATGCTATCGTGAAGCGCTTCGACAGGGTCGATATACTCGTCAACAATGCCGGCGTGGGCATCCAGCGCCGTTGGGACAAGGTGAGCTATGCCGACTGGGACTTCGGGCTTCAGGTCAATCTGGGCGGCGTCATCAACGGCATGATGACGTTTGAGCCGTTGCTCCGCGCCAATCCGGACGGGGGTCACATCGTCAATACGGCATCCCTCGCGGGGCTGGCCATTGTTCCAGCCGCCCTGGCTGTTTACGGCACGACCAAAACGGCGATCGTCGCCCTGAGCGAGGCGGTCGCGCCGGAACTGGCGAGCATGGGCATCGGCATGAGCATTTTATGCCCCGGCCTTGTGCGCAGCAACATTCAAGACGTCGATGGCAATCGCCCAGCGCGCTTTTGCGGCAGCGTCGCCGACCGCGAGACTATGCCGGAGGATCAGGACCGCGCCGGGTCGGACGGCTGGATCGAGCCGTCGGATGTCGGACGGATGGTGTTGAACGGCATCCGATCGAACCAGCTCTATATCATCACGCACCCGACGCATCGCGACAAGTTCGACGCGCGCGTCGCGGCGGTGGGGGCGGCCTGGCCCTCAGCTTAATGCCTGTAGCGTTTCATCGGGCGGAAAAGCGTATTCCGCCAGCCCACCGACTGCCATCATCGAACATGGATTCTGGCGAGGCAGGCGAGCAAGCGCATGCTCCAGCGCCGCGATGGTCCAGGGTGTACCGCCATTGTCGATCCCCCGTTCGGCCGACCATGGCCGATAGAGATAGACCTGATCGCCCTGGCACCCGAACAGTCGCCCGGTGAGACGGTTTTCCGGCCGGCACAGGCACAGCAGCAACCGCGCGACATGGACGGGCGCGAAAGGGTCATAGCCCTCCCGTTGCGCCATCATGTCCTGTATGTCCTGTGGCGCTTCGTCGATCAGGCGGGTCCGTGCGATCGGCGCGATAGCGTTGACCCGCACGCCCAGCGACGCCAGTTCCTGCGCCGCGCTCATGGTCAAGGCCACCATCGCCGCCTTGGTCGCGCTATAGAGCCCGATCCGGGGGATGGGATGCGGCCCGGCGGGAGAGGAAATATTGACGATGGCGCGCGACGCCAATCCGGCCTCTCGCCAATGCCGCGCGGCTGCATCGACGAGCGCCGTGGCGCCTTTCACATTGACGGCGAACTGCCGGTCCCAGTCGTTTTGCGTCAACGTACCAAGGAGACCCGAGCGGCTGATGCCGGCATTGTTGACGAGAATGTCGATGCGCCCGTGACGCGCGCAAATGCCGGCGACCAGAGCATGTGCGGCGGGCCAGTCGGCAATATCGGTCGCGTCCGCCGCCGCCTGCCCACCCGCCGCGACGATCTCGTCGACCACGCTCTGGGCCAATCTGTCGTCCTGGCCCTGGCCGCTACTGCCCCCGCCCAGATCGTTGACGACGACCAAGGCACCGTCCGCCGCCAGCCCCAATGCATAGGCCCGGCCCAACCCCCTGCCCGCGCCGGTGATGAGAGCGACCTTGCCCGACAAGCGCATGGGGTCAGGCCACCATGGCATCCTGGCGCGTCCGCGCCTGGCCCAGTTGCGCGCGCGATACCCAACTTCCGTGCACCTGCGCCCGCATCGGCAGCGGCATCGGCACCCGCGCGATCGCTCCGCCTGCGATATTGCCTGCGTCGATGATCCACAATTCGGATCGGAAAGCGTCGTCGGCCGTCTGGCGATCGACAATGGCAAGCAGCCATCCATCATGATCGGCGGCACGGGCGGGGACGTGCACCGGTTCACTGATCGCCATCCCGAAATCCAGAGGCAGCATGTCTATCCGGCCATTGCCCGGTTCGATTCGCAGCAGAGCATTGAAGGCCGCGCCGACCGGCCCGCCGGGAAGCGGCGGTCCGCCCCGCGGGTTCATCGACATATACCACGCGGAACGGTAGGGTCGCCCCTGATCGGCATCGCGCAGGCGCGGCATGTCGCCCGGCGGGCCGATCACGCGCTCCTCATAGCTGTCGCCATCCTTGCTCATGTCGAAGCTCCAGCGCGTAAGCCCACCGCCGATGTCCTGCTGGTCACGGTGGACGCCGCCGGCTTCGCGCATGAACCCAAAAGCGTTCGTGTCCGACAGGCAGAGATCGAGATGCACCATGTCGCCATCGTCAAAGGCGTTGAGCAGATGAAAGGCGGACACGCCCGGACGCCCGCGAAACCATCGCATCTCCTCCACTTTGCCATAGCGCGGCATGATGCCGACCCAGCTTTCCAGATTCTGCTGATGCGCCCAGTGCGCTCCGCCCGCCTTCAACCTGTCGATGTCGGCGGTGGTCGGGAAAATCGGGAAGATGGCGTATTTCTCGCTGATCGCGAAGTCGTGAATGGTCGAGCAATAGGGTTGTTGAAACCATTGTTCGCTGGTCAGATTGCCGTCCTTGTCGGCGATGCAATAGGAGACGTCGGTGCTGCACAGGCCGCCTGCCTCGTAACCGAAGAAGAACATCTCGTTTGTTTCCGGATCGATGCGGGGGTGCGCGGTAAAGGTCTGCGACCGCAGCGCGCCATAGAAATCCCAGCGGCCGATCGTCTCAAGCGTATGCGGATCGACCTCATAGCCAAGGCCGTCCTCCTTCGTCATGAACAGTCGCCCGGCGTGCCACACGGGCGTGGTGTTGGCGACCGTGCGGTCCTTGCCCGCCACCGCAGGATCATCGGTGAACGGATTGCGATATTTGCCAAAGAGCGGCGCCCGCGCGTCCCGTTCCAGCCGATAGCGTTCTGTTTCCACATAGCGGATCGCATAGTCGACCTTCCCGGCGCTAATGTCGAAGGCGGCGACCATGCCGTCACCGGACAGCACGATGTCGTCGTCAAACATCGGGGGAAGTGCCGGATCGGGCACCGCCCGAAAGAAGGCGCCATCGATCTCTTCGGGTATCTGTCCGATCACCTCCAGATTGAGGGCCGACCATTCGATGCCGACCGGCGTGTTCAGCCCCGTGAAATGGATGGTGTTGGGGAAATTCGCCACCGTCGCTCTCCTGCATATGGGTTGTTGATGATGATTGCGCATGGGAAGGCCGCACGGTTCATGCCGTGGCCCGCGCCCCGATCCTGTCATTCTGCCGCAGCGACCGGATCACATGGTCCGACCCCTTGTCACCGATCATGATCGCCGTCGCGTTGGTATTTCCCTGCGGCAAGCTGGGCATAACGGACGCGTCCGCGACCCACAGACCCTCCACGCCGATGACCTTGAGATCATGATCCACGACCGCCATCGGGTCGTCCCGCCGGCCGATCTTCGCCGTGCCGACCGGATGATATAGCGGGATCGACGCCATCCGCACATAGCCGCGCAATTGTTCGGCCGTGATCAATGCCGCCCCCGGACGCAATTCGCTCTTGATCAGCCGTGCGATCGGCGGCTGCCCCAAGATGTCGCGCGCGATTCCGATGCCCTCGACGATCTGGTCGATGTCGTCGTCATGCGCGAGTTGATGGTGCGTGATGACCGGCGGCGCGAACGGATCCGCCGATCGCAGCGTGATGCGCCCGCGATTCCTGGGGCGCATCAGACCCACCAGCGTCGAGATCGACGGATCTCTTCGCAGCATCAGGCGCCCCTGATCGTCGAAGTCGAAGGCGAAGGCCGCGAAGGAAATCTGGAGATTGGGCGCGGGCAAATCGGCCCGGCTCTTCACGAAAGCCTGCGCATGGCCGATCGCGGTGGTCAGCGCGCCCTTGCGCGCCAAGGCGAATTTCAACACCTGCCATGCGCCGCGCAGTCCCTTCGCGTCGGTGTTCAGCGTGACTGCTTCCACATCGTTTACCAGGTGCGTGCCGACATGATCCTGAAGGTTCGCGCCGACACCGGGCCGATCGCACACGATGTCGATGCCCATCGCGGTCAGATGATCGGCCGGTCCGATACCCGACAGCATCAGCAGCCGGGGCGTGTTCATCGCACCGGCGCTCAACACCACGCCATGGCGCGCGGTCAGCCGTTTGTCCTGTCCATCCTGACGATAGAGGATGGCGGTGGCGCGGCCACCCTCCACCTCGATGCGCGTCACCTGCGTTTCCAGCAGGATATGCGGGGCGTTATCGCCCTTGCGTTCATGCAGATAGCCGCGCGCCGCCGAACATCGGGTCCCGCTTCGCTGCGACACCTGCACGAAATCGACGCCTTCGGCCTGTTCCCCGTTGAGATCGGCGCTGCGCGCTATGCCCGCCTTTTGCGCCGCCTCGATCCACGCTTCGGTGATAGGATAGCGCGCGCGGCCTTCCGACACCGCGATCGGCCCGCCGGTCCCACGCCAGGCATCCGCCCCGCGCTCATTATCTTCCATCCGCCGGAAATAGGGGAGGACGGACGCATAGTCCCATCCCGTCGCCCCTTGCCGTGCCCATTCATCATAGTCCCAGCGATGTCCGCGAATGAACATCATGCCGTTAAGCGCGCTGCCGCCGCCCAGCATCCGTCCCGCAGGCCAGATGTCAGCGCGACCGCCCAATGTCGGGTCGGGTTCGACCTGATGACACCAGTCGAATGCAGGATTTTGGACAACGGCGCTGGTGAGCGCCGGGATGCGCGAACGATAGTGTCGGTCGGTCCGACCCGCTTCGACCAGGGTCACTTTCAATCCCTGATCGGCCAGTCGCCCCGCCATCGCCGCCCCGGCCGAACCGCCTCCCACGATGATGATGTCCGGTTCTTGCGTCATAGATATCGTCCCGTCAAAAGCTGGACATGATCGCCGCGCTGGGCGCGTCGAGCGGCTTGCCAGCAGCGTTGAGCTTAAGCTCCTTCGCCCGCGTCTTGCCCTGTTCATCAATCAGGTAGGCGTGGATGGCGGCAACATCCTGGGTAGAAAGTATGTCATCCCAACGCGGCATGCCGCCCGGCAGCAGCAGCCCTTCGCGCACGATCCGCTGGAAGGACTCATGGACGCCGGGCTGCATCCGGCGCAGGTCCGGCGCGGTCGAGCGCAACTGGTTGGCATGGCAGATCGCGCAATTCTGGAAAAACAGCCCCTGCCCCTTGGCGATGCTGGCAGGCGTCACGCCCGCCGCCTGTACGGGCGGTTCGGGCGCCGCTTCCATGGGCGGCAAGGGCATAGGTTGCGGCACCGCGCCACCATCGAGCCGGAACACGAGGATGCGATTGGCATTGCCGTTGCGATACGCCGCCGCATAGCCTGGCACGTAGGACCAGCCGCCGCCGCCAAAGCCCGCCGCCACCGCGACATATTGCACGCCCTTCACACGATAGGTCATGGGCGCCGCCATGATCGAGCTGCCCGTCTGGACTTCCTTCAGCAGCTTGCCGGTATCAGCATCGCGCACCATGAACTTGCCGCCGATCCCGCCATGCAGGATCAGGCCCGATGCCGTCGACAATACGCCGCTGCGATCCTGCCACCCTTCCATCGGGGCGGTCCAGCGCGCCTTGCCGGTAAGCGGATCGATGGCGCGAAGTTCCGACGTGTAGGGCTTGTCCTTCACCCACTGCCATGCCGGCAGGGCTTCGATCTGCGCCCTGAGCGGCGCGGGCAGGGTCGGAAGGACGGTCTGCAAATTGGGTGTGAAGATGATCGTCGTTTCGACATTCATGGCGCGGGGACGGCGGGGATCGCCCGGCTTGTTCGACGGCATCGTGAACATCAGGTTGCCCATGTCGACCACATTGGCGAAATAGAGCTTCCGAGCAGGATCATAAGCGGCGGGATACCAGTTTCGGGCCCCCGCCGAGGCAGGGAAGATGATCTTTGGCCCTTTCCAATATTCCGAATGTTCAGGCGTCATATGGGGCTTGCCGGTTTTGATATCGTAGCCATTCGCCCAATTGGTCCGCACCAGCCCGTTGATGCGCAGCGGCTTTCCCGTTTCCCGGTCCAGCACGAACATATAGCCGTTCTTGGGCGTATGCAGGATGACCGGACGCCGGGTGCCGTCGATCGCCATTTCGGCCAGCACCATCGGCTGTGTGGCCGTATAATCCCAGCTGTCGCCCGGCGTCTCCTGATAATGCCATTTGACGCGGCCGGTCTTGCGATCGAGCGCGACGATGGACGACAGATAGAGGTTCGTGCCTCCTTTGGGCGACCGTCGGCTGATCGCATAGGGACCGCCATTACCCACGCCGATATAGACGGTATCGAAACGAGGATCGTAATTGATCGCGTCCCATACCGTGCCACCCCCGCCGATGTCCCAGCGACTCGCGGGATCCCAGGTCTTGAGCGCGTCATTGAGTTCCGGGTTTTCCTGTGGCCCGGTCTTGGGATCGTGAGGCACCGTAAAAAAGCGCCATGCCTGCCTGCCGTCCTTCACGCGGTAGGCAGTGACATAGCCCCGCGTGTCATATTCCGCGCCAGCATTGCCGATGATGACAAGATCGCCCGCGACATCGGGTGCCCCCGTGATCGTGTAACCGCGACCATGATCCACGATCGTATCGACCGACCAGAGCGTCTTGCCGGTCCTGGCATCGAGCGCATAGAGTTTGCCGTCGAGCGACCCCACGAACAGCTTGCCATCGGCCACGGCGACGCCGCGATTGGCCTGATCACAGCACGCCACGCGGTTGGCCTGCATGTCGACGTCCGGTTCAAACGTCCAAACGGGCTTGCCGCTGGCCGCTTCCAGCGCATAGACGCGGCCCAGATTGCCGCTGGTGTACATGATCCCGTCGATGACGACGGGCGTCGCTTCCTGCACCCGATTGGTGCCCAGATCATAGCTCCAGGCGAGGCCGAGCCGCCCTACATTACCTGCATCGATATCCGTCAGCCGCGAATAATGACTGTCATTAATATCTCCGCCAGTGAAGGGCCAATCGTCGCCCGCGCCATAATTGGACGAGGGGCCGCCCCCACTGGCGCAGGCGGACAGCAACGCCATCCCCGCCATCGCGATCCGCCGCCGCAGTCCTGCTCCCCACACGAACATCAGGCCGGCCACGATGCCTGATGGGCGATCATCACCTCGCGCAGCGACTTGGGCTTGCGCCCGGTGACACGCTCGACGGTGTCGCTCAAATGCCCGAAATACCCTTCACGGATGGACTGGCCGAATGTCACCATGTCGTCGCTCGACCAGGGGATCGGTCCCTCGGGCATGATGTCGGATGCATGACGAGGGACGCCCAGCGAGTCGAAATAGGCGAACATGGCGTCGTTATCGACCGGTTCGACAGTGATGGGCTGGCCGGTCAGTTCCGTCGCCATCGCCATCGCTTCTGGAATCGAGATCAGTTCCGGCCCGGTCAGATCATAGGCGCGATCATGATGCCCGTCCTGCGTCAGCACGCCGGCGGCCGTCGCGACGCAATCGTCACGGCTGACGAAACCAACCTTCCCGTCGCCGCAATTGTCGGGCTTGTGCCCTGCGATGAGCGCGGGGATCACCATAGCGGCCGCCACCGCTTCGGCATATTGGCTGTCGCGTAGATGCGTCCAGTGCGCACCCGATGCCTCAATGATTTCTTCCGTTGCGCGGTGGTCATACTTCACGATTGCGGGATTGCCGGGCCGGTCGGCGGAGATGAGCGAGGTGTAGACGACATGGCGCACGCCCTGCGTCACCGCCGCCTCAACGGCGTTGCGATGCTGGCCGACCCGCGATCCGACCCGCGCCGTGCTGATCAGAAGCATGCGCTCGCCGCCTCGCATCGCAGCGGGCAGAGTCGAGGGATCGTCGAAATCGGCCTGACGCACATCGGCGCCACGCTCGGCGAAATGGGCCAGCCTGGCCGGCGTGCGGGATAGCAGGATCAGGTCCTCTGGCGGACAAACATCCAGCAGAAGCTCCGCCGCTCCGCCTCCGAACGCTCCGGACGCCCCGGTTATGATGATTTTTCCCATCGCCATCCTCTGCCCGGCGCTATCAATGCCGTTGCGTTCAATAGTAACGATTGTTAGTATCCCGTCAACACGCACCAATGCGGAGAGGAAAGATAGATGCCGTCACTTCCCATCGAGGACCGGATCGCCCTGCAGGATCTGATCGCGGCCTACAGCTGGGCGCTGGACACCGGCGACGTCGAAGGGCTGGTCGCCTGCTTCACGCCGGATGCGTGCATGAGCGAGGAAGTGTTCGACGAACCGGATATCTGGAAAGGGCATGAGGGCATCCGCGGCCTCGCCGATCATTATCGCAATGCGGCCGGCTTTCCTGGTCGTCAGCATCATGTGACACAGGTGCAATATATGCCGCAGAACGATGGAAGCTGCAAAATGCGCGGCTTCGCATTTGTGACGGAATGTGAGGGCGAGCCGCCCTATCTGCTGCGCTTCGCCGGCTGGTACGACGACCACGCGGTGAAGGATATCGACGGACAATGGCGGTTTCAGCGCCGCACCGTGCGCTTATGGGACGGCGAAGTGCTGAAAAAATTTCCTGGTCGCGGAGAGTGGATCCCGCGCAAACGGCCGGAATCACTCATCATCCGCCGCTGATCTGCGCTCGGGAAATACGAAACCATATCATCGACACGGGGAACGGGAATGAGCACGGGCAAGCAGGACGGCGTGCCGCGCATCGGCACGGCACCGGAAATGACGCCGGGATCAGGAGAGGGGCCGAACCTTCTCACGGGGCTGGCGTTCGGCTTGCTGTCGGCGCTTGGGCCGTTCGCCATCGACCTTTATCTGCCCGCGATGCCGACCATGGCGAAAGCGATGGCCGCAGACAGCGGTGCGGTGCAGCGCACTTTGTCCGCCTTTTTCCTGGGACTGGCGCTTGCTCAGATTCCGCTGGGCTGGATGGGAGACCGCTTCGGCCGGCGTAGACCGCTGATCGGGGGACTTGCGCTATTCGTCGCCGCCTCGATCGGTTGCGCGCTGGCCCGCGACATTGATCAGTTGATCGCCCTGCGCTTCCTGCAAGGCATGGGAGCCTGCGCCGGCACGTCCAGCGTCCGCGCGATGATCCGCGACGAATATAGCGGCCATCATGCGGCGCGGCTGATGGCCTTCACCTTCCTGATTATCGGCATCTCGCCGGTGCTGGCGCCACTTGCGGGCAGTTATCTGCTCAGGGCCACATCGTGGCAGGGGCTGTTCGTCATCCTGGCAAGCGGCGGACTGATCGCCCTGCTCGCCGTCCTGCTGTTGCTGCGGGAGACATTGCCGCCGAGCCGCCGCGTCGCATCCCGCTCAATCCTGCAAGCGTGCAGGCATCTTTTGGCGAAGCCCGCATTCATCGCCTGGGCCTTCGTCGCGGGCATGGCGACGACCATTCCGTTCGCTTTCGTGACCGCGGCTCCGTTCCTGTTCACCCAGAGCTACCGGCTGACGCCACATCATTACAGCCTATTGCTGGCCATGAACGCCGTGGTATCGATCATCGCCACACAATTCGCACCCGGCCTAATGCGGCGGCTAGGGGTCCGGCGGCTGGTGACGCGCGTCGTGCTGATCGCGGCCCTGGCGACGGGCGGCATGGCCTTCGCGGCCACAACCAATCTGCCGCTCGCCCTGTTACAAGCCTATTCGATGCTGATCTTTGCGGCATCAGGCCTGATACTGACCCCGGCGGCCATATCCGCGCTTGATGCGTCCGATCAGGGGGCCGGGGCGGCGGCGGGATTGCTTGGAACGCTCCAGCTCGCGGTGACGGCGGGGGCGAGCGCGGCCGTGTCGTTCTTCCCGTCCTTCACCATCGTTCCGCTCATCAGCATATTGGGCTGCGGCTTTGTGCTGGTACTGGTGACGATGGCCCTGTTGCGGCCCCAAGGGCGCTGATATCGTGCCTTTTACGCATCGGACGGCTTGGTACGCTCCAGGAACAGCGATGCACCCTGCTCGTCCCGCGCCTCCAGCGTATCAATCAACTTGCGTAGCATGCTGTTGAAATTCACGATCTCCGCTGGTTTGAGGCCAGAAACGAGATATTCGGCAACGGAATCGGTCTGCGGTCGCATTGCCTCGTACAGGCGCGTGCCCTCTTCAGTCAGGCTAAGGGTCTTGCGGCGACGATTCGTCTCGTCACGGTCGACCATGATGCGGCCATGTTTTTGCAGGGCGGCGACGGCACGTGACACACTCATGGGATTGACGCCGGTCAGATCGACCAGTTCATGACTTGCTGTGTGGGGGTAACGTCCGATCAGCATCAGCAGCCGAAACTCGTTGAGACTGATATTATGTCGATGTTCCAGATACGTGGCGAAAGGCGCCATCAACTTGTTGGCGAGTTTCAGGACGCCGTGCAGCGCGTCGGTGGAACTGCTTTCGCGCCCTGCCAACGCCGATGGCGTTTCGGTGGCATCCAGGCTCTCTCGGGCGCTGTTCTTCGGCATGTCCCCGCCTAGCACGGTTGGATGCTTGTAAGTCAAGCCTCCTGCGATCTGACGATGGCGCAACCGACATGGGTGAACTTGCCATTGGCAATATGATAATGAATATATTGGTGCATTTCCTGCACCTCGCCCTCGGCGATGGGGAAGAACTGATCCAGCCCGTTCGCCTTTAGCATATCGACGCTGAGGTCGCGCAGCCCCTCCACACGGATGATCCCTTCGAGCGCAACAAGTTCGTCGCTGCTCGCAAAGCGTTCGATGACGATGCTTTCCTTCACATAGCTATGGAGAAAGCCGTAGAAACGCTTGAACGCATCGCGATCGCTCAGATCGACGCCGAAGAAGCCGATGCGAGCGCCCCGCGCATAGAAGTCGAACACGCTGTCATAGTCCCGATCGTTGAACGCCTGCGCGTAACGCTCATACTCCGCCCGTTCCATCGCCCTCTCCCCTCACCGCACTCTCGGCTTGCGTCATTTAATAACGTTCGTTACGGTTGTTGCAAGAGTTCGTCGTAAGCGGACCAAGTGAGGATGCGAGACATGAGCCGAAGCCCGCAGGAAGAGCGCAACCTGAAACTGGTCGAGGCGATGTTCGACCATGTCCTGATCCCCATGAATGGCGACGCCGCCGATGATTATATCGCACCCGATTATATTCAGCATAATCAGTGGGTCGATACGGGGCTGGAACCGCTCAAGGTATTCCTGCGCAAGGTGAAGAGCGAAAATCCCCAGGCCATTCACGACATCAAACGCATGTTTGCCGATGGCGACCATGTCATCGTCCATTATCATGTCCGTCGATGGGACGGCGACGCCGGTTTCGCCGTCATGGACATCTTCCGCATCGACGCTGACCTGATCGTCGAACATTGGGATGTCGTGCAGGATGTCGCAACAAGCAGCCCCAATCCCAACTCGCCCTTTTGAGAACAGGGAGAAGATACATGCGCTTCAAGAACAAGATCATCCTGGTCGTCGGTGGGAACAGCGGCATCGGCCTTGCCAGTGCGCAAGCCTTTGCACAGGAGGGGGGCATCGTCCATCTGACCGGCCGTGATCAGGCAACGATCGACGCCGCAATCGCCTCGATTCCGGGGGCGAGAGGATATCGCGCCGACATCGCGGACCTGAACAGTCTGGATCCCGTCATCGACGCGATCGAGACTGAACATGGCCGTATCGATGTGCTGTTTGCCAATGCGGGCGTCGGCGGCTTTGCGCCCGTGCGCGACATCACGCCAGAAGATTGGGATCATGTTCACAACGTCAATCTGCGCGGCTGCATCTTCACTATCAAGAAGGCGCTGCGCCTGATGGGATCGGGCGGCTCCATCGTCGCGACGGGGTCGATCGGCGGCCATGCCTTCGTGCCGGGTAACACCACATATGCCGCAGCCAAAGGTGGGCTTTACGCCGCCCTGAAGGTGATAGCGGGGGAATTGGTGAGCGAAGGCATCCGCGTCAATATGGTAAGCCCCGGCCCCATCGAAACGCCGCTCCTCTATCGCAATCCGGGCATATCGGGGGATGCTGTCGACAGGTTGCGCGAAACCATGATCAATGCGGTGCCGATGCGTCGCATGGGACACCCGGACGAAGTCGCGCGCGCCGTGCTGTTCTTCGCGTCGCAGGACGCCAGCTATGTGACGGCCGCCAACCTGTTCGTGGATGGCGGGACACTTGAACTGGGGTGAAACAGGACCGGGTCCGCAAAGGCTTTGGCAACGCAGGAAGTAAAGACCATGAATGGCCCATTTTCGACGCTCGACAACCCCCGGCTGGAACTGGCGATGGAGGTGCGGCTGCAATTTCCCCGCGTCCAGACGATCGCGAACAGCCCCTGGGGCGGAACGCGCAGCGCGGTTTATGTCGAAAGCGGCACTTTCGAAGGACCGCGGCTGCGGGGCAAGGCCGTCCCCGGATCAGGCGGCGACTATGCCTATTTCCGGCCGGATGATGTCGCGGTGTTCGACGCGCGCTATATGCTGGAAGAAGAGGACGGCACGCTCATCCTGCTGAACAATCGCGGCTTTCTATGGGGTCGCAAGCCCGACACGATGGCAAGGCTGCGCGACTGGGCCTTTGGCGATGGCGATCCGGTCGAGCAGCAGGACTATTATCTGCGCGGCAATCCCAGCTTCGAATGTTCCGTCGGCAAGCATGACTGGCTGACCAAGCATGTCTTCATCGGCGTCGGCGAACGTCGCGCCGATGGCAATGTCCTGCGCTACTATGCGCTGACCTGAAGGCTATCCCGATGTCCGAGCACGACGAGTCCCTGGAAGATCGCAACACGCGGATCGTCCTGGATATGTGGCAAGGCGTGATCCGTGAAGGCAGCCGCGATGCGGTGCTGCGCTATATCGCGCCGGACTATATCCAGCATAATGTGAACATGCCGTCAGGCCGCGACCATCTGCTGCGGCTGGTCGATATGATCAACGACAAACCAGCCGATTTCAAGCCGCCCCATCACAAACATTTGGTACGGACGATGGCGCAGGGCGACTCCGTGGTCGTGATCTGGGAACAGGCGCAGGACGACCCGCACCATCCGGGCCAGACCTATGCGGGTCATGCCTTCGATATGTATCGCCTGAAAGATGGCATGATCGTCGAACATTGGGACGACACCCGCAAATGGCCCAAGCCCTGGTAAGCGCCCGCAGGCGCAGCGGATTTGACGAGGATGTGATGACCCAACGGACGACCACGCTGAAGCCCGCGACGCAGCGGATGCCCGACGGGCAGACCCTGCCCGTCGTTTCCGCAGATCATGCGCAGTTGATGCACAGCGACGACCCCATCCTCGCGGCCAACAAGCGCCTGTGTTACGACATGTATCGCACGGTCTTGCAGGGCGGCCATGCCGACCGCGCGCCCGATTTCATCGGTCCGCACTATATTCAGCACAATCCCAACGTCGTGAGCGGCGTCAAAGCGTTGCAAGCCTTTATTCGGGGCTCCCGCCCGCAACGCGCCATCGCCCCCCGCATAGAATTGCCGCTGGTGTCGATCGTCGCCGAGCGGGACATGGTGAGCTTTACATTTGTGCGGACGGAGAAAGATGCGAAGGGCGATGTCTATTATACGAGCTGGTTCGATCTCTTCCGTATCGAGAATGGCAGGATCGTCGAACATTGGGACCCTGCGATAAAAAGTGCCGCGATGCTTCGGATCGACCCCAATGAAAACAGAATAGAGGGCTGAACCCTTATCACTGTCGGACACCGGATTGCGCCATTGATGTACCGGATCAGCCGCCGGACGTTCGGAACGAAGCCACGGATACGGCAAAATACCATAACGAATGATATTATTATCCATTCATCGCTTGCTTACATTCGTAACGTTCGTTATCGTTTTTTCACGACCGGACATGCGGCTTCGCAGTTTCAGAGTCGAATGAGGAGAGGTCTGCGACACGACGTTCGACCTGAAGAATGACGCGACGACAGCGATGCACTAGGATGCTGTAATCGGGTTGTGATGAGGGTCTTCGATGCAGGCACTCCCTGACTTCGTAGGGGAGGATAGTATGACAAGGAATCCGTTGATCACAATCCGGGCGGGAGTCGCAATCAGCGCCCTGGCCTGGTCGATCACCACACCGGCGCTGGCCCAGAATAATGCCAGCGCAACCACGGCCCAGGCTCAGCCCACCGATGGCATCCAGGACATCATCGTCACGGCGCAATTCCGCAACCAGAGCGTGCAGGAAGCACCGCTCGCCATTACGGCGGTCGATGCATCGCTGATGGAAGCGCGGAGCCAGACCACCGTCGAATCCGTGGCCCAGCGCGCGCCCAGCGTCACCTTTTCAGCCGGTGGCCAGGGTGGCGGCGCACAAACCGCCGCCGTCAGCATCCGGGGCATCGGCGCCACCGACTTTCAGTTTCCCAACGAGCCTGGCGTCGGCATTTATATCGACGACGTCTATTATGGCATCAGTTCGGGCGCGGCGTTCGATCTGGTCGACCTCGACCGCGTCGAGATCCTGCGCGGGCCGCAAGGCACGCTGTCCGGCAAGAACTCGATCGGCGGCTCCATCAAGCTGTTTTCGCGCAAGCCCAACGATGATGCGGACGCCTATGTCGAGGCGCTGTACGGATCCTATAACCGCGTCGGCATTCGCGGCGCAACCAACGTGACCCTGGCGCAGGACAAGCTGTACGCACGCATTTCGGGCATGGCGCGCCATGTCGATGGCTTCTTCAAACGGCTGGACTACGGCTGCGTCAACGGCGTCGCCGCGCCGGGCGGTACGTTCGCCTCGCCGGCCGACAAATGCGTGATCGGCACCGAGGGTGGGCAGAATATCTATGCCGTTCGCGGCGCGCTTCGCTGGATCGCGTCGGATAACATCGAAAACAACCTGATCACCGACTTTACGCAGGACGATTCCGAAGCGTCGCCGGGCAAGGCCATTTTTCTGGCGCCCATCGGTGGCCGCAACTATGTGACGGGACCCAAGAGCTACACCAGTTACGCTAATTACACCGGCCTTCCCGGCACCGCCAATCAATACACGAACAAGGGCCAAAGCGATCTGCGCAGCTGGGGCATTTCGAACACGCTGGATATCAGGCTATCGGACATGCTGTCCTTGAAGTCGATCACCGCCTATCGCTACGCCAAGGGCGCGAGCTCCTGGGACGCGGACAATTCGCCCGAGGATATATCGAACAACGCCGTCGCATTCCTGCACCGGCAGTTCACGCAGGAATTGCGGCTATCCGCCACCTTCGGCAAGCTACTCGACATCACCACGGGCGCTTATTATTACAAGGGCAACAGCAACCAGAGCGGCCGTATTCAGGTCGGTGTGGCGCAGCTCGACTTTTTCTATGACGATCCGTTCAAGCAGACGTCCAAATCGGCATTCCTGCATGGCGTGCTGCATCCCCTTGAAAACGTCAACATCACCGGCGGAATCCGCTACACGGACGAGAGCAAGAGCTACATTTTCCATCGCATGAGCCCCATACCGGGCGTGCCGACCGATTTTCGCGTCGCTTCGCTCGACGGGCTAGTGGGCCGTTTTTCCGGAAATCGCTGGGATTACCGGGTTGCGGTCGATTATGAGATCGTGCCCGACATTCGCTTCTATGCGCAGGTCGCTACAGGCTTCAAGGGCGGCGGCGTCAACCCGCGTCCCTATCTCGCGCAGCAGGTGGTGCCGTTCGCACAGGAAACCTCGACCAGCTACGAAGCCGGCTTCAAGACGCTTCTGTTCGATCGGAAACTCCGTCTGAACGGGGCTTACTACCATAATGATTACAAAAATTATCAGGGCCAAACCGCAAGCTGTCCGGATATCAGCCCGCCCGGTTTCCCCTTCTGTTCGGCGACCCGCAATGTGGGCGACGCGAAGATCGATGGCGTGGAATTGGAATTCGATGCGCGGCCCTTGCCGGGCCTCTCGATCGATGGTTCGGTCAGCTACACCGATTTTCGTTTCGTCAGCGCGACGGCGGGAAGCGGCATCGTGCCGGGCCTGACCAAAGCGCCATTCGTATCGAAATGGAAATATGCACTGGGTGGTCAGTATAAAATCAACCTGGGCGACCATGGTTCGCTGACGCCGCGCGTCGATTATACCTGGCAGTCGCAATTCGAAACGACGATCCCCAATAATATTCCCGACTTCCTGCTCGGCAAGGTGGAGTCGCGCGGCCTCCTCAATGCCCGCATCACTTACCGCACGCCGGACGAAGGATGGGAAGCGGCGCTGGCCGTCACCAACCTGACCGACAAATTCTACTACACGAACAAGTTTGACCGCTTCGCGCAGTCCGGCAACGCCTATGGTCAGCCCGGTCGTCCCCGCGAGTTCGTGGTCAGCCTGAAGCGGAAGTTCTGACCGCGCCTCTGTTTTTAAATTATAACGCTGATGAAATGGCGCTCCACCCGGACCGGGTAGGGCGCCATATTTTTGGCGGCAAGACACATCGTTGGCCCAGAAAAACGTTGCAACATCCCGCGTCCAGGGCCGACCAGCGTCACATGTGAATGTGATTCTGCAACATTGGAGTCCGGCGCCGGGACGATCGCTATCGGGTTTTTCTGTCGACGCCAGTCTCTGTCAGTTACACAAACTGAACGAACTCGACTTCATGCCCTTCGGGATCGTAGACCAGAGCCACGCGGGTTCCGGGAATATCGAAGGGCGCGCGCTTCAACGAAGCGCCCGCCGCAATCGCTTTTTCGACCGCTACATCGATATCCTGCGTGACGAAACCGGTCACGCAGCCCGTTGGGCGTACATCGACGGGACGGTCTTTCCTCCAACAGAGCAAGCCGAGCAGAAAGTCTTGATCCTGCTGCCGCACCAACACCTCTTCAAAATCGGTGTCATTGATGCGGGCATGGACTGTCATGTCGAAGGCCGCCGCGTAGAAGGCGATCATGGCGTCAAGATCAGCCACCAATAACTTGAAAAAGCTCAACCGGGCCACGGTCATCCGCGCGCCAACACCCAACTGAAAGCCGGCTCGGCCGCCGCCGGATGGTATCGTGTTTCGCAACGCTCGATCCCGCCCATCGCCAATTCCGCAAAAGCCTCCGGCCAGCGCCCGCCAGCCAGCCGAGCCAAAGTCGCGATTGACGCGCTTTCGGGCGAGCAGGACGGAAGGATGTCGCCCGCTACGCGATGCTGGATCAGCGATAGCCGGCGATAGCC
The DNA here is from genome assembly GCF_057809915.1 of Sphingobium sp. FG11. Taxonomy (NCBI): domain Bacteria; kingdom Pseudomonadati; phylum Pseudomonadota; class Alphaproteobacteria; order Sphingomonadales; family Sphingobiaceae; genus Sphingobium; species Sphingobium sp. FG11. The sequence goes on along the minus strand of NZ_JBMDKW010000005.1, from coordinate 82,448 downwards.
TGCCTGCGCCGCGACATCTGTCACAAGCCATTCGTCGCCATGGCGGGACACGCCGAAAATAGTCGTAGGGTCATTTGCCAGCAGTGCCTGCACCTGCCTGACCCGGTCGCCCTCCAACCGGCTGGCTTCGCCGCCCAGCGCCTGTGCATGGGAGGCGAAGCGCGCCCCGGCTGCCAGATCGGCATCATATAGCAATAGGGCATTGCCGGGCCGTGCGATCGCGGTCGACCGAAAGGTAGCACCAACGGCGGTGACGACCATCGCGCCTGAAACGAAGCTTCGCCGTGAGACAGGCGTCATTTGCTTCCTCCTTTCTTCGCAGAGAGATAGTTGGCGATCAGCTCCAGATCGGCATCGCTCACTTCGCCGCGAGGAATGGCAGGCATGTTGCCAATGCCCATGCGCGCTGCCTGGATCACGAAATCCGGCGTCAGGTCGGTGCGCTTTTCCAGCAACGGCTGTTCGGTGCGTCGCGCCAACAGGCCAGTCCCCATACCGCCCGGCCCATGACACATCGCACACTTACCCAGAAACAACCGCTCGCCCGGTGCCGCACCGGGGCGCGACGACAATGTTTCAGGTGCCGGTAGCGGTGGCGGGCCTTTGGGCTGATCGACCGCGTCTTTGCGATCTTCCGACGCGCCCCCGCACGCAGCCACTGCGAGCACAAGCAAAAGCCATTTATGCCGCATCATGCTCGCTCTCCCGCCATGGAGGAAGGCCAGATCCCGCTCTTGCCCGGCGCGATGACACCCTGGGGATCCAGCGCATCCTTCACTTTGCGGTTCAGTTTTGCCAGAGCGCCCCCATTGAAGTCATAGGTTCCAGCAACCGCGTCCATATAGTCCAGATGGGTGCGATATTCGCCATAGCCCTGCGCCTTGGCGTCCGAGATCAGACGTTTCAAAAACGGATCGACCCGCTTCATCATGTTTGCGTCATCCTTGTTCAGCAGGACCGCGTTCACGTTGATGAGGTGCCGTTCGCCGAACGCGAAGCTCGCCTGATAATCCATGCCGAACTCCTTGTAACAGGCGTAGGTTCGCTGAAATTGCTCCATCGCCGCCTTCCCCGATTGCGGGAGAATGGGCGAGAAGCCGATATGCCCGCCCCGCCCGCCATGCCAGTTCGCGTTCTGCATCGGCATGGTCAGCGGCGTGCCGGTCCACCCGGTCGACTCCAGCGGCTCACCCGTCTTCCAGCTTGTGGGTCGCAGGCTCATCGGTTTCAGCTTCGTCAATTCCTGCTCCAGCACGGCGTAGGCGGCCTTGTTCACCCCTTCTCGACCATAGAGCCGTAAGCTGACGCCCCACCAGCCAACGTGAAACTTCTTGCGGATCGCCGCGATGACGTCGTCGGACAAAGCGCCCGGCTTGTCGGTCCACTGATCGCGCGTCGTTACGACGGCCGCCGCGCGCAGCCAATTGCCGATGGTCGGCGATTGCTGGAGCAGCCCTTCCCGCCGCAACGGGGCGATCGCGTCGATCAGCGGCCCAAGATCTTCGGGGCGGTCAAATTCCAGATCCATGCCCATCAGCGACTCAGGGGCTGGCATCAGCCACAGGCCCATCTTAGTCACGATCCCGAAATTGGACTGCACGAACATCTGGTCCCAGGACGGGCCAAAGCCGAACTTGTAGAGTTGCCATGTCGGTGCGCCGTCGAGCGCCCCCATCCCTGTACGCACGACCAGACCATCGGCCATCACTGCCTCTATGCCGCAGATCTTCGTCGTATGCTCGCCATACGGGGTATAGCCCACCCCCCGGTCGAGGGCGTTTCCGATGACGGACCCCCAACTGTTGCCGGGAACCGACAACCAGTGCTTCATTCCCTTGGATTTCAGGAAATCGTAAAGATCGTAGAAGCCGACGCCCGGTTCCAGCAACACGGTCCCATTCGCTTCATCATATTCGATCTTTTTCATTCGGCTCAGGTCGAGGATGATCGACCCCGCCATAAGGGGAGCAGATCCCCCATAGCCCAGATTCTTGCCCCGGCTTATCGGCCAGAGCGGCAGCCTGCGCTCGCTCGCCACGCGCACGATCGCCTTGATCTGCTCCACGGTCGTTGGCGCGACGGCCCCCGCCGGATGATGGCGTGCGTCATCGATAGCAAACTTGTCCTGATAGGACAGTTGATCCGGTTCATCGAAAAAGACGTTATCCGCGCCAACGATCGCGGCGAAAGCCTGTTTTGCCGCAGCGACGGCAGCCGGGTCGATGGTGGAGCGCATATTCGAGAAGCCTTTCGAAGAAGATTCAGGCCGGGGCGGTCCAACGCGTGCGCGCGGGAGGCCTGGCGCCAGCGTCCAGGCGCAGCACTTCGGCATTGATATAGGGCGATCCGATCAGGAACGATGCGGCGTCGGCGAACTCCTCCGCGCGACCGGCGCGCCTGGGAAACTCGGCGCCCTGGACCAGTTCCTCTACCAGGTCGGACGGCATGTGCGCCGTCAGCGGCGTTTCGAAGAACCCTGGCGCGACGGCCACACACCGGATGGCGTGGCGCGACAGATCACGCGCCCAGATCAAGGTGAGCGCCGCCAATGCCGCTTTCGACGCGCCATAGGCTCCCATCCCCTCCTGTCCTTCGAAAGACGCGATCGAGCAGGCGTTGACAATGACGCCGCGCTCCCCGTCCGGCCCCTCGGGATCATTGCCGATCATGCGATGCGCGACTACGCTGGTCACATGGACCGCGCCAATCAGGTTTACGTCGATCACCTTGCGAAAGGCCGCGACATCCCCCGGCGCATCGGTCGTCGCAATCTGCCCGATGCCGCCGATCCCCGCGCAATTGACCAGGATAGATATGGGGCCATCGATCGCAGCGACGGCGGCGGCGACCGCCTGCGGATCGGCAATGTCGCAACACAGAAAGTCGTCATCGGCGGAGGCGGGCGCGTGCAAATCCAGTATGATCGTGCGGGCACCCATATCGCGCAAGCGCTGGACCATCGCCTCACCCAGTCCCGACGCGCCGCCGGTTACGACCGCAATTTTACCTCTCGGATCCATCTCGCCTCGCTTCGCCGATCATCGTCGATCTTATCATAACGATCGTTATCATCGGCGAAGCGCGGTAACATGTCAAGCGTTGGGCTGTAACGTGCGGTGAAGTCGCGGGTTATGAGCCGGCGCATGCGAGGTCGCGGCAGCACATGGAGTCATCAGTGTTCGCAGCGGCAAGCCAGCCTGCTGTAACGCACCCCAATAACGTTGTGTATGCAACTGATTGACGCTAGGCATGGCTAATAAAGGACATGGGAGAAGGGCAAATGGAGTATATCGCGGCGCAGCAGGGTTTCGCGGTCGTCACGGGGGGCGCATCGGGCATCGGCAAGGCACTGGCGAAAGGCTTGCGCAACGCCGGGATGACAGTGATGATCGCCGATGTCGATGCCGCGCGGCTGGAAGCTGCCGGCAACGAACTGGGCCTGCCCACCAGGATCGTCGACGTCAGCAGCCGGGAATCGATAAGTGCTCTGCGCCAGCATGCGGTGGAAACCTTCGGCACCGTTCACCTGTTGTGCAACAATGCGGGCGTCGGCAAATATGCCCCATTCCTGGATCTGACCGATGCGGATCGGCGCTGGATCATGGACATCAATTTCTGGGGCACAATCCACGGCATCGATGAGTTCCTGCCTATCCTCCAGTCAAACGGCGATGGTGGACACATCATCAACACGCTGTCGATGATGGGATTTTCCGGCCAGGTCGGCGCAAGCGCCTATGCTGCATCGAAATTCGCCGCACTCGGCGCCACGGAGGCTTTGCAGGCGGAACTTGTCGCGAACGGCAGCAAGGTCGGGTGCATCGCCTTCTGTCCCGGCCCGGTCGATACAGATATCGGCGATAGCGAAGCACGCCACGCCGCTCGATTAGGCACGGAGCCGCCGCCCGTCGCACCGCCGCCATCGGGTGACGTGGTGGCACGTCTGGCCTATCCGCGCATGCCGGCGGAAGAGGCCGCCGCAATAGCAATCGACGCCTATCGCGAAGGACGCTTCTGGGCGATCACGCACCCGGAACTGATGGTGGACTATCAACGACGGCATGACGCGATCATCGCGTCCCTCGCGCAGGCCGGCCAATGACTGTCCGGTCGATGGCTGTCCGGCGCATTGCTGGCCGTCGGACAGCCATCGGCAGCGCTCGCGAGTCGATCACGCCTGGTCTAGGCCGATCCACGGTCCATGCTGTTCGGTTCGCCATGACAGGCTGCGTTCGCTGATCTTCCAACCGCCCTCGCCGGGTACGAGCGTGTCACGCGAATGGCCGATCGAGAAGATTTCCTTCCGATTGTCCGCAAAAGTCCACTTCACCACCATCCAGTAGGATTCGACGACGATGGCGCGCCCTTCCTGCGTCGCGAACAGCGGCGTTACGATGTGCTGACGGCCGCGGAAATCCGGATCACCGACCAGTCCGGCGAGCATCGCGCGAATCTCCCCATGACCGCTATGGACGTTCCCACGCGTGTCGGTGAACCGGCAATCCGGCATCGCCAGTTCCGCCATCACGCCATCGAGATCACCCCGATCCAGCGCGGCGAGATAGCGGCCAAGGCAATCCTGCGCGGCCAGCCGTTCCGCCGAATCCATGATTGTGATAGTATCGCCTGGCATGCCGCATTCCCCTTTGCAGTGCCGCACCCGACGGTGCGGCAAATGATGGTTGACCTTATCGACACATGGTTGCATTGACAACTATATGATTAAGTGGCGCTAGAAGCGTCGCGAAAAATGGAGAGGCCGTGATGAAGGTTGCACTGCTCGGCGCGACGGGACCTGTAGGAAAGCGCTTGCTGCAAGAATTGCTGGATCGCGGGCACTACGTCACCGCGATCGTGCGCCATCCCGACAAGGTTCCGCCCCATCCCAACGTCACGCCGCGCGCCGGCAATGTCGAAAGACCGCATGAGCTGATCGAACTGCTGCGCGGCCATGACGCGGTGATGGTCTCGATCCGCTTTCTCAAGATGAATGCGGCCGACCTACTCGACGCGGTCCGGCAGTCGGGCGTGCTACGCTACCTGATGGTTGGCGGCGCTGCGAGCCTGTACCTGCCGGGAACCACTACCAAGGTCATCGACAGCGGCCAGATTCCAGACGCGTTCCTGGAAGAGCCAAATGCTGGTATCGCGTTTTTCGCAGAACTGAAAAAGGCGGACGATCTGAAGTGGACCTTCCTTTCGCCCGCGATGATGTTTTCCAACGACGAATCTTACGGCACCGAGCCGGGCGGCCGGACGGGAGTGTTCCGCACGGGCCTGGATGAACTGATCGTCAGGCCCGACGGATCGAGCGCAATTTCGTACGAAGATTATGCCGTTGCGATGGTAGACGAACTGGAAACGCCCGCTCACGTTCGGCAGCGTTTTACGGTCGGCTACTGACTATGCAACCGACCGTGGGAGAGTCCCTTGCGGATAAGATCCCGGCAACGAGCACGACGCCGGTGCAGCGGATGTCGATCGAACGGGACTGCACGCGCCTTCTGCTGACCTACGCTTTACTGGTGGACACCGGCCAAGTCGACAGCGCGCTTGCCCTGTTCGTGCCCTCCGCCATCCTGATAGGGCCGCGCGACGCAGTTCGTCTGGAGGGAATAGCCGCGATCCGCGCCGCCTATGCCGACCGATCGAACAAGGCCGTGCGCCATTTCGTCTCCAACATTCTGGTCGAAGTGCTTGCCTGCGACCACGCAAGCGTGACGGCGAACATCCTTCTATACACCGGCCAGCTACCGGCAGAAGGCGGCCTGCCTCATCGCGATCCGCACGTCCTGATCGGCACGACCAGCGACGATCTCATATTGACGGCGGACGGCTGGCGATTCCGGGAACGACGCGGGGCGCTTTGCTTCGCTCCAGCATAACGACGCAACCGCCCGAGTGACAGCCAGGTCGGACCTAAGCTGTGGAGAAAGCACATGAAGCCCGGCAGCTGGTCGTCGATCCTTGTCATCTACCTGTTCGGCGTCTGCGCTTCGGCAGCCGTGGCCCGGATCATCCCGTTGGCGACGCACATCATGTCGCGCTTCGGGATCGACGATCGGCAGTTCGGCTGGTTGATCGCGCTGATCGCCGTGCCCGCGGTGCTTCTGGCCATTCCCAGCAGCCTCGTGATCGGGCGTTTCGGCGCACGAGCCGTATTGATCGGCGCCGCCGTGGTCGGAGCACTCGCCAATGCCATCGATCTCGTCGCGGACCGCTTCTGGATGTTGCAGGCCGCACGCCTGATCGAGGGGGTCGCGGTGGTCCACATCTACACCGCCGCGCCAGCATTGCTGATGGCCACGGTCGATGGCCCCCGGCGCACGCAGGCGCTGACATTGTGGGCCACCTATGCGCCGATCGGAACGGCCGTCGGGCTGGGGCTGGGCAGCATTGGTGCCGGGTCGGAAAGTTGGCGGCTGCCGTTCGCGCTTTTCGGCGCGCTGATGGTAGGGGCCTGCCTGTTGGCCTGCCTGCTACCCCGCCAGCATCACGCGTCCGCGCTACCGAAGCTGGGGCAGCAAATTGCGGATCTTGCCGCCGCCTGCGCCAGTCCTCCCTTGCTCGCGCTCGGCCTGGCGGCATTCATGGTTATCAGCATGGGATTTGGCGCGAACATCACCTTTCCCGACTGGTTCGTCCGGGTGCATCATATCTCGCCAGCTTCCGCCGCCGGGGCGTTCTCGCTGCTGACGTTGCTGATGCTGCCGGGATCGTTCGGCGCGGGCGCGCTGATGAACAAGGCCTATCTGTCGCCGTCGCGCCTGTTCCTCGTCGTGGCGCTGTTCGGCTTCGCGACCGGCGCGCTGTCGTTCCAGCCGGAATTGGGACTGACCACGCGCTACGTCGTGGCGGGGGCGTGGATTCTGTGCTCCGGCGCCTCGCTGGCGATCGTGACGGCGACATTGCCGCTGGCCGCCGTGCCCGCCCGTCATGGCGCTGCCGCCGCGCTCGTCAACCAGGCGGGCGCTCTCGCCACCTTCGTCAACCCGCCGCTGTGGCGATCGATGCTGGCGGGCGGCGTGTGGGGACCTTTCATCTTGACGATGGCGGCGGGATGGATCGTATCAGTCGCTGCGATGCTGTTCATCACTTCGGACAGACATCGCGATGGTTGAACAACGTGAAGGACCTGCGACGATGAAGGACGAGCCGCCGCCAGAACTTGGCCTGCCGACGGACCTTTCGCTCAGCTTCGACTTTCTTTCAGCCGCCAACCGGCTCACCATCCTCGCCGCGCGAGGCGCGCGGGCGCTGGCCGATTTGACGCTGACCGAATGGCGTGTGCTCAGAGTGCTGGCGATGTCGCCCGGATCGAGCGCCGCCGTCGTGGCCAAAATCGTGATGGTGGACAAATCCGTCGCCAGTCGCGTGCTTCGGCAATTGGAAAATGCTGGCCTGATCGCCACAGAGGCGGATCGCGATGACCGGCGGCAGAGCCTGCTGCACCTGACCGCCAAGGGCCAGACGCTGCATGACCATGTACTGCCGACGATCCGGAAAGCGGAGGAACGGGCCTGGACGACATTGAGTTCCGGCGAACGGATGATGCTTCGTGAAATGCTGGCCCGATTATCGCGCGCATGGGCGGGTGATTCTAACGACAGTTGATCGGCATGACCGCGCCACTTAGTCACGCTGCGGCAGTCTGACCGTTGCGACGCACGACGGGGCATGATAAATGTCTCCCAAGGACACAATCAAGGACTGTCCGACTTTTGGAGAGCCGTGGGTGCCGGGCGCATTATGCCTTGATCGCGCAGTTCTTCCACAGGGGTCTCCGACAAGGATGAAGCGTGCGCGAAACACTCTATCTGGTGCCTGGACTCTTGTGCGACGCCATTGTCTGGCATCATCAGATTGCCGCCCTGTCGCCTGACTATGACGTGCGGATCCCGGACCTGACCCGCCAGTCATCCATCGGTGAAATGGCCGCCGACATATTGACCGACAGCCCGGCGCGCTTTTCGATCGCGGGCCATTCGATGGGCGCGCGGGTGGCGCTGGAGGTAATCGCCAGGGCGCCCGAGCGGGTCAGTCGCATCGCGCTGCTCGACACCGGCGTCCATCCCGCGACCGCGGAGGAGCCGGCGCGCCGCCAGGCATTGCTGGACGTGAGCGCGCAATCGGGGATGCGGGCACTGGCAGACCGCTGGCTGCCGCCGATGGTCAGGGACGGCGCGCTGGAACAGGACCCGACGCTGCGCAATACTTTATATGGCATGGTCGAGCGCATGTCGCCGGAGATACACCGCAGGCAGATCGCGGCGTTGCTGGCCCGGCCCGATGCGCGGAAACAGCTCAACGCCATTACCTGCCCGGTCATGATCGGGGTTGGCGACCAGGACCGCTGGAGTCCGCCAGATCAGCATGAGGCGATCGCCGCGATCATTCCCCAGGCGTGCTACGTCCTATTTGCCGGCAGTGGCCATATGGCGCCCATGGAAGCGCCGGAAGCCGTCACCGAAGCCTTGCAACGCTGGATGCATACGCCCGATGCCGCATGATGCGCCCGCTGGGAACAGGCCCGATACGACCGCCGCCGTCTGGGCGGTGGAAATACAGATCCGACGCTTCGCCATGTTGAACGACGCGCACGATCATGACGGCCTTGCGGCGATGTTCACTAAAGACGGTCGCTTCGCCCGGCCCACCGAACCGGACAAGCCGATCATTGGCAGGGACGCGATTCGCATCTTCTTCCGCGATCGGGCCAAACGGATGACGCACCATGTCATGGCCAATACGGTGGTCGATATCGTGTCGGACCATGAGGTACGCGCGCACAGCTATGTTCTGTTGCACATGGCGGACAGGACCCTGGTCGGCGACTTTTTCGACCGACTGATCCTGCAAGACGGTTTGTGGCTGTTTGCCGACCGGCGCGGCACGCTCGCTTTCTAAACGGCGAGTGGGGGGAAGGCGGCCCGCCACCCCCCTATTTCGTCACGCCGCTTTCAGGATTGCTCCGTGCGGGTCGAGCACGAACTTTTCCGCAGCCCCCTTGTCGAACGTCTCATAACCAGCGGCTGCATCCTCCAGAGATATGACCTTGGCATTGACGATATCGGCGATCGGCAGGCGATCGTGCAGGATGGACATCATCAACTGGCGATTATACTTCAGGACCGGCGTCTGGCCGGTGTGGAAGGATTGAGCCTTGGCCCAGCCGAGGCCGAAACGCAGCGAGAGGTTGCCCTGCTTGGCGGCCTGATCGACAGCGCCGGGATCTTCGGTCACATAAAGGCCCGGAATGCCGATCGACCCGGCGGCCCGCGTGATTTCCATCATCTGGTTCAGCACGACGGCGGGTTGTTCCCCGCCGGTATGCCCGCGCGCCTCGAACCCGACCGCGTCGATCGCGGCATCCACTTCGTTGCTGCCGGTGATTTGCGCGATCATATCCCCCAGGCGGTCGCTGGCTGACAGATCCACTGGTTCGAAGCCCACCTTCTTGGCATGGGCCAGCCGGTCCTTGTTGAAATCGCCGATCATGACGACGGCCGCGCCCAGTATCCGCGCGGACGCCGCCGCCGCAAGGCCAACCGGTCCGGCGCCCGCGACATAGACGACCGATCCGACCCCGACGCCCGCCATCACCGCGCCATGAAAGCCGGTGGGCAAGATGTCGGACAGCATCGTCAGGTCGCGGATCTTCTCCATCGCCCGATCCCGGTCGGGCAGTTTGAGCAGGTTGAAATCGGCATAAGGCACAGTCACATAACGCGCCTGCCCACCAATCCAGCCTCCCATGTCGACATAGCCATAGGCGCCGCCCGCCCGCGCCGGATTGACTGTCAGGCATACGCCGGTGTCCTGTGATTTGCAGGTTCGACAGCGGCCACAGGCGACATTGAAGGGCACCGAAACGATGTCGCCGATCTCCAGCATCTCAACATCGACGCCCTTTTCGATCACTTCGCCGGTGATTTCGTGGCCCAGCACCAATCCGGCTGGTGCCGTCGTGCGGCCACGCACCATATGCTGGTCAGAACCGCAGATGTTGGTCGACAAGACCTTAAGGATCACGCCATGTTCGATCCGGCGACCGTCGGGCGCCTCCAGTTTCGAATCCGCGATATCCCGCACCTCGACCTTGCCGGGGCCGACATAGACCACGCCTCTATTGCTGCTCATCACTCTCTCCTATTATCCGCCGATTTGGGTCGGCTTTACCCAACGTCCCCGGCGCGGGTCAGGCATGGACGGGTTCGACCGCCGGCTGCGCCGCACTTTCATCCGCGATTGCCTTTTCGATCATCATCCGTGAACGAACGCCGCCCGCATCAATGTTCAGCAGCAGCAGCTTGCGGTCGGGATAGCGGTCGAGATTGCGCTGTTGCAGCTGCAATATCTCCATGTCCTCGCCGAAAATCCTGCCCTGGCCCTCGCGGATCGTATCCGTCAGCGCCTTGTCCGCGACAGCAAAGCGTCGGGCCATGCCCCAGAAATACCAGTGCGACGTTTCGGTTTCGGGCGTGATGAAATCGACGACGATGCTGGACGCCTTATACTGGTCCTCCGCGTCGTAGCCGCCCTTCCCTTCCAGCGCGACGCCCACTTCGATCATCACATGGCTGGGCAGGGAAAATCGGCAGACCTGCCAGCGATCGACCGTCGCATCGCCGGGCAGTCCTGCGCCTTGCAGCGCCATCTGCCAGAAGGGGGGCGCCTTGATCCCGTCCATGAAGCGGCTGGTAACGACCTCATCGCCGACAATGCGGGTCTTCACGGGCGCTTCGTCAATCTCCTTCTGACCGATGCTCGTGGAATGAACATAGGTTTCGTGGGTCAGGTCCATCAGATTGTCGACCATCAGCCGATAGTCGCAGCCGACATGATAGAGGCCGCCGCCATAGGCCCATTCGTCGCTTTCGGCCCACTCCAGATGACGCAGCTTCGCCGGATCGGCGGCATCCGCATCGCCGGGCCAGACCCAGATGAAGCCATAGCGTTCGATTACCGGAAAAGTGCGAATGGGCGGGAAGCCCCCCACGCGCTGTCCCGGCATCCCGACCGTGCGGCCCTCGCACCCCATGGCCAGCCCGTGATACCCGCACACAAGCGCCCCATCCTGCACCGTGCCGAGCGACAATGGTGCGCCACGATGCGGACAAAAGTCGTCCAATGCTGCGACGCTACCCCTGGCGCCGCGAAAGAAAACCATCCGTTCGCCACAGATTTGGCGACCTAGCGGCTTGCCGTCGATTTCGTCGGGCGTGCACGCGACGTACCACGCATTGCGGGGCCATGGCTTTGCGGGCGGTTGCTGGTGGTCCACTGCCGTCTCCTTGACGTCGCGGGACGGCTCCCGCCCCTTATTATTGGATCCAATAGAGCAATTCGACCCGTATGAGTCAAGGACGATTGAGGGTTGCTGCGGGCTTTTCACGCCTTAAGACGTCGCTATGGAACAGCGTATGAAACCGGGCCAGCGCGTGGTCGTGGCATTGCGCAAGATGATCGCTTCGGGCGAACTGGCCGATGGCGCGCGGATCGCGGAAATTGCCACGGCCGAGCGACTTGGCGTATCGCGTATGCCCGTGCGAACCGCCCTGCGAACGCTGGAACAGGAAGGGCTGGTCGTGAAACTGGGCGCGCGCGGTTATGCGGCGCGAGGACCCAGCGCCGCGCAGATCGATGGCGCGATAGAGGTGCGCGGCGTGCTGGAAGGATTGGCGGCCAAGATCGTCGCGTCCCGACCCGTGCACCCGGAGTTTGCCATGCGCCTGAATGCCTGCCTCCAGCTTGGCGACGCGCTTTTCGCCAAGGGCCATCTGGAAGAAGGCGACCTTGAGCGTTTTTACAGCTATAATCTCGCCTTTCACGACCTGCTGGTGAAGGGCAGCGCCAATCAGGCGATCCTCATCGCCCTGTCGCGCAACAACCACCTGCCCTTCGCCTCTGCGGCGGCCCTTGCTCTGGACTGGGACGATCTCGAAACGGAATATCGGCATCTGCTATCGGCGCATCATCAGCATCGCGCCGTCAGCGCCGCGATATTGGCGGGCGAGGCGGACGAGGCGGAACGCCTGATGCGCCACCACGCACGCGCCTCCGTGGGCAATCGCAGTGTATTCGAACGGTTCGGCACCGAACTGCAACTGCCGCCGGTAAAGGATCATTAGAGCGGCATCACGACAACCGGCTTGACGACCTCGCCCCGCTCCGACGCCGCGAACGCGTCCTCGATCCGGGCGAAGGGATAGTGTCGGACCAGCTTTTCCAATGGCAGGCGGCCGTCGCGGTAATAACCGATCAGGCGGGGAATGAAGCGTTGGGGATCGACGCCGCCTTCGACCACGCCGACGATCCGCCGCCCCATGCTCATGATTGCCGAAGGGTCGATCGTCAGGCCACCGCGGGGATAGGCACCGACCAGCGCCAGCGTACCGCGCGGCGCCAGCATAGCGATGGCCTGAGAAAGCAGGATCGGCACGCCGGTCGTATCCACGATATAGTCGAACAACCCCTCCAGCGATCCAAGCTCGCCAGCCGTCTGCGTCGCGCCCAGTTCGCGCGCCAGATCGAGCCGGTGGGGATGCCGGTCAAGCATCGCCACGCGCGCCGCGCCTGCGATTGTCGCCGCCATCAGCGCCGACAGGCCGACCGCCCCCGCCCCCATTATCGCGATCGACTGTCCCCGCTGCACGTTCAGCGTTTCCAGCACGGTCCCGGCGCCGGTCTGCACACCACACCCCAGCGGCGCGAGCAGGTCCAGCGGCAGGTCCGGCTCGATCCGCACGACATTATCCCGATGCGCCAGCGCATGGCTGGCAAAGGCGGATTGACCGAAAATATTGCTGCCAATCGGATGCCCCCCGCGCCGGACGGTCCCCTCGCCCGCATCGCGCAGCCCCAGAAAATTACGCTGCACGAAGTCGCTGCAATAGCCGGGTTGATGGTCGTGACAGGCGGGACACGCGCCGCAGCTATGAAAGCTCAACAGCACATGATCGCCGACCGAGAGGTCGCCGACCTGCGCGCCCAACGCTTCGACGACCCCTGCCCCCTCATGTCCCAATATGACGGGAAAGGGCACAGGCAACGCCCCGTCGCGCATTACCATGTCGGTATGACAGATGCCGCAGGCAACGATGCGTACCCTTACTTGCCTTGGCCCCGGCGGATCCATCGTCAATCGCTGAAACCGCAGCGGACCGCCCGCATGTTCGACAACAACCGCGTCTATGCTGATCGCCTCCACCGATCAGAAATCGAAGCCGAAGCGCAGATACCATTCGCGCGGCCGATTATAAGTGCCGAATATTGCTCCTGCCGCGATGTTCGATCCCCCCGAGGTCAGGAACCTTTTGTCGGTAAGGTTGGTGCCGCCTGCTGTCAGCGACCAATGGCCACCCGGCTCGCGATAGCTGATGCTGGAGTTGACGATGTCGCTGGGCACGCGCTGCAAAAGGAACGTGCGCTGCGTGTCGTTCCAAGCGCTGGAACTGTGCGTCCAATCAGCCAGCAGAACGAGCGAGCCGCCATTGCCCAGCCTAGCTTCGTACCGGGGACTGACATTGATCTTCCATTTCGGGGTCTTGGGCAGGGTTTCGCCCACCAGCGTTCCGGCCTGAAAGACATTGGCGCCGCCGACCGCCGCCGTCGCGGGAGACACCGAGGAATAGGTGGCGTCGATATAGCCCACCGACCCGTTGATCGTCAGGCCATCGACGGGCGCGGCGAGGACCTCCAACTCGAAACCGCGGATACGCGCGTCGCCCGCATTGGAAATGGTGGGCGACGTACCGACCTGGATGTTGAGCTGGATGTCCCGATATTTGGTCGAAAAAACCGCCGCGTTCAGCTGAAGGTGGCGATCCAGCAGGGTAGATTTGATACCCGCCTCCCAGGTCGTCGCCTTTTCCTCGTTAAAGTCGGGCGCGACATTGCCCTGCGGGTTCGTCAAGCGCGTGGTCCAGCCGCCAGTCTTGTAGCCCTTCGACCAGCTGCCATAGATCATCAGGTCCTTGCTCGGGTGCAGCTGCACGCCGACCTTTGGCGAAAAGTCGCTGAACTTCTTGCGGTTCACGCCGGGCGTGTAGACGCGCACGGGATTGGTGGGATCGGGAAAACTCAATCCCGCCTGGCACGGGATCGGGGCGAGCGGGAAGGGACCGCCGGGGTTGATGGTGCCGTCCGCGTTGGCGCAGCCGAACAGCTTGTAGTTGAACCCATTCAATTCCTGCTGGCCGCCCTCAAACCGCTTGCGTTCATTGGTATACCGCCCGCCGATGGTGAGGCCGATAAGGTCGATCGGGCGATAGTCCAACTGGCCGAAAAAGGCGTAGTTCTTCGTCGAAAGCTGATTGGGACCATCGACCTGCACCTGACCTTCGGCAAAGGTGACATAATCGTGCAGGTCGCCGGATTCGCTGAAATAATAAGCGCCCAGGACGTAGCGCAGCTTCTTGTTCAATGCGTCGCCCAACAGTTGCAGCTCCTGGCTGAACTGCTTCTGGTTCATGGTAAAGCTTAACTGCCCGAAATTGAGGGGCGATCCGTCCGCATCAAGGCCCGCATTCCAGTGCAATTCGCGATAGGCGGTGATCGACTTGAGCGCGACATTGTCCGCCAGATCAAAATCGACGATGCCGCTGAGACCCCAGGTTTTGAGGCTGGAGTAGCTGTTCCCGGTCGCATAGCTGCGATCCTTGTCGGCCAGGAAATATCGGTTGTCCCATGGCAGACGATCATTGGCCGGGTTGCCGTCCACATTGACGCTGGCGTAGCTTGGCAGCTGGAATTGCGGATTGAACTGGGTGCCCGATACCCCGCACAGGGCAGAGGCATTACGCGCCGCGATTTCCGCACCGGTGCTGCCGATACAGAAATTATACAGGCCGGCGAACAGGAAGCCGGTGGTGCCGGTTGGGTCGAACGCAGTGCCCGGCAGGTTCGTGGTTCCCGCGAAATTGCCGGGCACGAACTCCGCCGTGCCAAGCAGCTTGTTGGCCGATGTGCCCTTGTCCTTGCTGTAGTCGCCGGAGAAGGTCGCGCGGATCGCGCCGCCATCATCCCACTTCAGCTTGCCGCGCAAGTTCCAATTGTTGTTTCCGCCTTCGCGGCTGGCGCTGTCATAGCCGGCCGCGGAAAAGGCGTTGAACGATGGCGTGTTGTTGGCGCGCGCGTCAGGGAAGGGCACGCGCTTGAGGAAGCCGTCGCGCGTCTTGACGCCGAAGGTGACGGCGGAACTCAGACCCTCGGTTATCGGGATAGTCACGGACCCACGGACCTGCAGCAGATCATAGCTGCCCACCGTCACGTCGCCGGTGGCCTTGAACTCCTTGCCCGGATCGGCGGTGACGATGGAGATGGCGCCGCCGATCGTATTGCGGCCGAACAGCGTACCCTGCGGCCCCTTCAATATTTCGATGCGGGCGACGTCCAGAAGATCCTGGTTCGCGCCCACCGTCCGCGCCAGATAGACGCCGTCGAGATAGATGCCGACGCCAGGATCGATATTGAACGCGAAGTCGTCGGAACCGATGCCGCGAATATAGGCCGCCAGCACAGCCGTCGAACCGGAAAATGGCGTGCCGGCATCCAGATTGACGTTGGGCGCGATCGCCGACAACTGCGATACGCTGCCGATCGCGCGTTCCTGCAACGCCTCCGATGTGAAAGCCGAAATCGCGATCGGCACGTCCTGGACATTCTCGGCGCGTTTTTGTGCCGTGACGACGATCTCCACAATCCCGCCCTGACCGGTGGCTGCTGCGTTGGCGTCTGATTGCGGGCTGCCCTGCGCGATAGCCGGACCGGCTATCGATGCCGTCGAGGCCAGCAAGAGCGCAATGGTCGTTTTATCCATGGAATATCCCTCCCGTTCCATTCACGCCTGTTCCGGCGATTTGGCATGTCTTTTAGATGTCGACGCATCGCCGGTCTTGGACGCAGGCGAACGGGTGATCAGGAGGAACGCGAACCCGATCGCGATCCCCCGATCGACGTGGCGTCACGACAAGGGCCGCTCCGCGCCCTGCGCCACTGACGCGGCGACAGGCCGAATTGTCGGCGGAAGCAGCGCGTAAAGAATGCGGAATCGTTGAAACCGACTTCAAAGGCGATGTCGGTGATGGTCTGGCCGTCGTCGCGTGCCAGCAGGCTGGTGGCCCATTCCATCCTGCGCGTCGTGATGAAACTCGTCGGTGTAAGGCCGACATGGCGGAAAAAGGATTTCTGCACCGCGCGCGATGACAGGTCGAGCGCCTCCCCGATCAGTGCCGTGCCAAGGTCGGGGTTGCCCAGATTATCCAGCGCATATTGCACGGGGGAGACGGGCGGTCGCACCGCCCGATCACCGGCCAGTCTGCGTCCACAGGCCATACGCGCGGCATCGGCCAGCAATGCGCCGGTATCGTCATCCAACTCCGCCAGATGCTCCCGCTGCGACCAGATGCCCTGCAACACATGTCCCAGGAAAGCCACATTGGGATTGTCGGCGGGTAGCAGACAGCCATGCCAGTCGCGGCTCGCTATCGCCTCTCCCATCATGGCCATTGGCACCTGGAGGATCAGGCAGTCATTCGCTTGCGATATCTCGATGGCATAGGGCTGGCTATCGTCGGCCACGATGACCTCGCCAACCCGGCCGCAGCTGTTCTGATCCCCATGGACCATCGTCATAGTGCCACGTCGCAATATGTGCAGCAGGAGATGGCGGTCGCTCTGCGCGGCCACCCGGCTTACCCTGGCCCGGTCGCTCCGTGCCCGTGCGAGGCCCACCGCGCCGACAGAGCAGCGCGTCAGGTCTGCCTGAATGCCTTCCGATGCGGTGACCGTCATACCGGGAAAGGCTTCGGCCACGACATCGTGCCAGAACAGGCGCCTGCGTTGATGCGGCACCAGACTGGTGGAGAAACGCTCCACCACGCTCAAAGGGCGTGCCCCGGCGGCATGCCGACAAAATCTGGACATGCCATCACACCCTGCACCTTCCCCCGATTTACGCCAGTCGATCTACGCAGCGTTTTTAATTATTGGGAATGTATCCTAGGCATACTAGATTCGCAACAGGATTATCGGTAGCGAGCCGGGCAAGATCGATTTTTTCACCTTGCGCGCGCGGGCGTCGATAATGTATGCTTGGGATACATATCCACTGATGTCATTTATGTTTCAAAACCACTGCACGGAGATGATGATGCAAGAAAAGGATGTTGTTTCGGTCCATGTCGAGGACAGGATCGCCTGGGTCAATTTCGCCCGACCTGAAAAGCGCAACGCCATGAGTCCGACGCTGAACCGGCGAATGATGGAGGTACTGGACGAGCTGGAATTTCGGGACGACGTCGGCGTGCTGGTTCTGGGTGGCGAAGGTTCGGCCTGGTCGGCGGGGATGGATCTGAAGGAATATTTTCGTGAAACCGAGTCGCAGGGCCTGCGCGGCGTGCGCAAGTCGCAAAGCGAAAGCTATGGCTGGTTTCGCCGCTTGCGCTGGTTTCAGAAACCGACGATCGCGATGGTCAATGGCTGGTGCTTTGGCGGCGGCTTTGGACCGCTTTTCGCCTGCGACCTGGCGATCACCGCGAACGAGGCGCAGTTCGGCCTGTCCGAAATCAATTGGGGTATCCTGCCCGGTGGCGGCGTGACAAAGGTGGTCGTCGATCTACTGCCGATGCGCGATGCGATGTGGCTGACGCTGACCGGGGAACTGATCGACGGCCAGCAGGCCGCAGCGATGCGCCTCGTCAATGAAAGCGTGCCGCTGGACCAGTTGAAGGACCGGACGCGCGCCGTGGCGGACATCCTGCTCAAGAAGAACCCGGTCGCGCTGAAGTTCGCCAAGGATGCCGTCCGCCGGGTCGGCACGATGACCTATGACGAAGCAGAGGATTATCTGGTCCGCATGCAGGAAGCCGCCAACTTTCATGACAAGACTGACGGGCGCAAGGAAGGCATCCGCCAATTCATCGACGAGAAAAGCTACAAGCCCGGTCTTGGCGCTTATGACCTCACCAAGGCGGAGGTGAAAGGCTAAAGCCGAAAAGGTCTCACGCTAAAGGAGCGCGCCGAGACATGCCGGCGCGCCCTTTTCAGCTTTTGTCCCGGATGGAGCGCAATCCCTCGGGCGATCGCCCGCCAGCGATCATCATCGCCGTATAATCCTCGAAATTCATGTCGGTCATGGTCGACACGGCCCGTGCGAAGGGAATCCCGTCGGTGGAAAACAGCTTCGCCAAGAAATAGACGTTGCCGCCCAGGTCGAGGCAGCGATTATAGTCGCGCGCCAGCACTGCTTCCTTTTGGTCGGGGGTCATCGCCCATTCGTCGAGATACGCGGCCTCATCGGCCTTGAAACGGGCGCGGTTGTCGGCGTGCATCAGACTCATCGCGAACTGGTTGAGATGAAACCCGCGCCGTGCGCGCGCAGCGGTGAATATGCGCGTGCCGGGAATATCTTCCAGTTCGGCCAGATAGCTGTGAATATCGGCGATCATTCCTGCTTCCTCACAATGATATCAGCGCATCCAGGGCAAGCACGCCCCTTCCCTCGGGATAGACGATCACGGGATTGAGATCGACTTCTCCAATCATCGGCGTGGCCGCGACCATGTGCGCCAGCCGCTGCACCATATCGGCGAGCGCGCCGATATCCATGACCTGCGCCCCACGAAAGCCGTCCAGCAGCGGCGCCATGCGCAGCCCCCTGATCGCCGCGATAATGGCGTCGCGCCCAAGATCAGCGGGCAGCAGCGCGACATCGTGCAGCAATTCCGCCGCCACCCCGCCGAAGCCGACGAGGATGGTCGGCCCCCAGTGCGGATCGTTGCGCGCGCCCACGATCATCTCGACCCCGCTTTCCGCCATGCCTTCGACCAATATGCCGTCCAGCGCCAGTCCAGGGCGGGAGGCGGCGATATTGGCGTGCAGGCGGTTCCATCCCTCCACCAGTTCCTCGCCGGTTTTCAGGCCGATGATCACGCCGCCCGCATCACTCTTGTGCGGCAGTTCGGGGGATTGCGCCTTCAGCACGACCGGATAGCCCAGCCGCTCCGCCGCGGCCACCGCTTCGTCCACGGTGCGGGCCAATGCGAAAGCGGGGAAGGCGATGCCATGCTCCGCCATGATCTCCTTCGATCGATATTCCGGGAGGCTACTGCCCACCTGCGTCAGCCCGGCGACGGGCGTCGTCGCCAATGATGCGGCGCTCCTATCCCGCTTCAAAAAGGCCGTGATCCGCGCCAGCGCCCGCAACGCCCTCTCCGCTGTCGGCAGATAGGTGACGCCGGCCCGGCGCAAAGCCGCGATATCCGCCTCGAACACGCCGCCGCCTTCATCGACGCCGCCGATGATGATCGGCTTGGCCGTTTCGATCGCCTTCAACGCTTCCATGACCGCCGCGAACTTGATGCGCGAGGTGCCGGTCGTCGTCTGAATGAGCGTCAGCACGATCGTGCCGATGCGCGGATCGGCGGCCAGCGCCGCCAGCGTTCGCCCGTACAGGCCCGAATCGACCAGGCCCTGCGCGGTAATATCCAGCGGATTGGTGACGGGCACGAAATCGGGCAGCGCCGCGCGCAGCGCCGGGCTGTCTGCATCGGTCAGCACCGGCAGATACAGGTCGACCGCTTCGGCGAGGTCCAGCATCATCGCCTTGAACGCGCCCGATTCGGCGATCACGCCCGTTCCACCCGCGCCGAGGTGCGCGCAGCGGATCATGATCTCCACCACGTCGCCCAGTTCTTCCAGTGACTGGACCAGTATGACACCGGCGCGTTCGGCATGGACCTGCATGACGGCATAGTCGCCCGCCATCGCCCCGGTATGCGTCGCCGCGCTGGCCGCGCCGGCGTCGCTGCGTCCCGGATGCAGCAGCACCACCTGCTTGCCCCGGTCACGGGCCACGCGCGCGTGCGCCAGAAAACGGGCGGGGTTCCGAAAATGCTCGACGATCATGCCGACGACGGCGGTATCGGGGTCATCGATCAGATGGGCGAGATAATCCTCCACACCGCTGGCGGCTTCGTTGCCCGTGGAGATATAGCAACTGAGCGGGACGTCGCGATGGATCATCGTGGTCGCCAGCACCGCCGCCATGGCGCCGGACTGCGACACGATGCCGACGCGCCGCGCGCCCTGCGCCCGCGCTTCGGGCATTTCGATGAAGGTCAGCGAAACCCGGTCGCGAAAATTGACGAAGCCCAGGCAATTGGGACCTTCCACCACCATGCCCGCTTCGCGCGCGATCCGGCCGATTTCTTCCTGATCGGCCAAACCCTGTGGCCCGTCCTCGGCGAAGCCCGCCGAAAAGATCACCGCCGCGCCCGCCCTGCGCTGTGCCAGCCCACGCATGGCATCCAGCACACCCGCGCGCGGTATGGCGAGCACGGCGACATCCACCCCTTCGGGCAGATCGTTCACTGATGGCACGCAGGGTCGTCCGCCGATGTCCGCGCGCTTCGGGTTGAC
The DNA here is from genome assembly GCF_057809915.1 of Sphingobium sp. FG11. Lineage (NCBI taxonomy): Bacteria > Pseudomonadati > Pseudomonadota > Alphaproteobacteria > Sphingomonadales > Sphingobiaceae > Sphingobium > Sphingobium sp. FG11. Next base: position 62,027 of record NZ_JBMDKW010000005.1, on the reverse strand, counting down.
CAGGTGAATATCGCCCTCGAACCCCTGATTAACGAGATTGGCCAGCACCGACGCGCCCAAGGCTCCGGGCTTGTCTGACGCCCCGATGATCGCCACCGATCGCGGTCGCAACAGGCGATCGAGCGGCAGCATCGCGCGATCATGCCCATCCTGTTCGGCACGGCTGGCAACTTCGATCAAGCGCACGACTCCCATATTTTTCGGGCGTAATCGGAAGGGGCGCACCCATGCACGTCCGCAGCCATGCAATCGCCTCGCATCCTGCCCCGAATCAGCCTTTTGAACGGCTCTAATTGTGCGCTAGAGATACATTTCGCGCAACCCTGTTTCGCGCTGCGAGCCTGTCAGTCGTCCTTGTCCCCGCGCCTGACCGCAGGCTTGCGCTTTGGCGTCTCGGGACCAAGCTTGCGCAAAAGCATATGCAATGTCCGCGCTTCTTCCGCCGTCAGGCGGCCGGTCATGCGCGCGTCCGATTGGCGGGTAGCGTCCAGCATCGCCGCCACCAGCGATTCGCCTTCGGGCAGCAGGTGCAACGCGTTCGTGCGCAAATCCCGGCCAGGCCGACGCTCGATCAGATTGCGCTCCGCCAGGATATTCACAAGTTTCATTGCGCTGGAACGATTGACGCTCAGCGCCTTGCCGAGCGCGGTCTGATCACTGCCTGGATTGTCGCGGACCAGGATTAGCGCCGTCAGCTTGGCCGGCGAAATGTCGAAGGACGACAGGGCCACCCTGGCGTCCGCCTCCATGACCAGATGCGCCCTCTGGATCTGATAGCCCATCAGCGACTGGAGGTCGGAGCCCTGTTTCATATCTGAACGATACCTCTTGCCGAAATTGTATCCGCGGCGTACATATCCAGAGTATAGTCTGCATTCTAAAAAAGCGACACCCAATGCCGACGGGGATCATGACGGCCAGTGGAGAGCGATAGTGGATCATCAATTTCATATGTTGATAGATGGACAACTGGTTCCAGGAGTCAGCAGCTTTGACGTCGTCAACCCCGCTACGGCGGAGACCTTCGCCCAGTGCCCCAAGGCGGACGCGACCATGTTGGAGCAGGCGGTAATCGCGGCGAAGCGCGCGCTGCCCGCCTGGTCCGCCCTGACGATGGACGAGCGCGCCGCGCTGATCCTCAAGCTCGCCGACGCGATGGAGCAACGCAGCGGGGAATTCGCCAGCCTGCTAACCCGCGAACAGGGCAAGCCGCTCGATCAGGCCGGATATGAGATCATGGGCAGCGTCTACACGCTGCGCGCCATCGCGGAAATGCGGATCGCGCCCAAGACACTGCGCGAGGAAAATGGCAACCGGATCATCGAACATCGAACGCCGCTGGGCATCGTCGCTGCGATTACCCCGTGGAACTTCCCGGTCATCCTGCTGATGAACAAGCTGGCGCCCGCGCTGCTGACCGGCAACACGATGATCGCCAAGCCCGCGCCAACCACGCCGCTCACCACCCTGTTGTTCGGCGAATTGTGCCAGCAGATACTGCCGGCGGGCGTCGTCAACATCCTGTGCGACCAGAATGAACTGGGCGGTTTGATCACAGGACACCCCGATATTGCCAAGATCGCCTTCACCGGATCGACCGCGACAGGCCGGAAGGTCATGGCTTCTTCAGCCGGGACGGTAAAGCGGGTCACGCTGGAACTCGGCGGCAACGATGCCGCCATTGTGCTGGACGACGTCGATCCGCGCCAGATCGCCCGCAAGGTCTATCAGGGCGCGATGACCAACGCCGGCCAGATCTGCGTCGCCATCAAGCGCGCCTATGTGCCCGCCGCGCTGTATGACGATTTCTGCGACGAACTGGCCAGGCTGGCCAACGAGGCGATCGTCGACGATGGTGCCAAGCAGGGCACGACGATCGGCCCGATCCAGAACAGGATGCAGTTCGACAAGGTCAGGGCATTGATCGAGGATGCGCGGGGCCGCGGGACCATATTGGCGGGGGGCGACGCGCTCGACCGGCCCGGCTATTTCATCCCGCCCACCATCGTCCGCGATCTGGACGACACGGCGCCGCTGGTATCGGAGGAACAGTTCGGTCCCGTCCTGCCGGTGTTGCAATATACCGATGTCGACGACGTCATCGCCCGCGCCAATAATTCCGATTATGGCCTGGGCGGGACGGTTTGGGGGAAGGATGTGGCGCGCGCCACCGACGTTGCCATGCGGATCGATTCGGGGACGGTGTGGGTCAACCAGTTCCTGGCCATCGACCCCAGCATCCCGTTCCGCGGCGTCAAGCAGTCGGGCCTGGGCGCGGAACTGGGCGAAGCGGGTCTGCTGGAATATACCCAGGCGCATGTCGTCAACGTCGTCGCCTTGGAGAACGCCTGATCGCGCATGTCATCGGGGGAAGCACATTGCCTTCCCCGATGACGCCGTCCGCCTTTATGATGCCAGCTGTTTTTCCAGATCGCCCAGCACGCGATAGCAGTCGAGCACCTGCCCGACGGAACTGTTAGGCTCCCGCCCCTCGCGGATGGACGCGATGAACTCGCGATCCTGCAATTCGATGCCGTTCATCGACACGGCCACATGCGACACGTCGATCGGCTCTTCCTTGCCTGTGACCAGATCGTCGTAGCGGGCGATATAGGTCGCGCTGTCGCCGATATAGCGGAAATAGGTGCCCAGCGGACCGTCATTGTTGAACGAGAGCGACAGGGTGCAGATCGCGCCGCGCTCGCTCTTGAGCTGGATCGACATGTCCATCGCGATACCCAGTTCGGGATGGATCGGCCCCTCGATCGCATTGGCCTTGACGATCCTGCCCGCCTGATAGGCGAACAGATCGACCGTATGGGCCGCATGGTGCCAGAGCAGATGATCGGTCCAGCTGCGCGGTTCGCCCTTGGCATTGATATTCCGCCGGCGGAAAAAATAGGTCTGCACATCCATCTGTTGCAGGTTCAGTTCACCCGCGACGATCCGGTTGTGGACATATTGGTGTGACGGATTGAAGCGGCGGGTATGCCCGACCATGCAGGCAAGGCCCGTTTCCCGCTGCTTGGCGACCACGGCTTGCGCATCGGCCCAGCTATCGGCAAGCGGAATTTCGACCTGCACGTGCTTGCCCGCGTTCATGCAGGCGATAGCCTGGCTCGCATGCATCTGCGTGGGGGTGCACAGGATCACGGCATCGACATCGGCTCGCGCGAGCGCGTCCTCCAGATGTTCCGAACTATGCTTTGCGCCATATTTGGCGGCGACCGCTGCGGCCTGCTCGCCCGTCCGGCTGATGATCGAGACGATCTCCACCCCATCGATTTTCTGCAAACCGTCGAGATGCTTTTCGCCGAACGCGCCGGCACCAGCCAGGGCAATACGCATGAGAAATCCTTCCGTCTGATATCAGGCAATCGGTTCGAGCACGATATGTCCGACCGCCGTGTTGGATGCCGGGACGTGATAATGGCGATGCAGCGCCCGCACATTGGCGCCGAGCGCCCCGCGCATGATGAGCCACATGACCATCTCGATCCCTTCCGATCCGGTTTCGCGCAGATATTCGATGTGCGGGATGTGACGAAGCCGCTCCGGGTCATGGACGAGGTCGTCGAGGAAGCGATTGTCCCACTGCGCGTTGATCAGGCCAGCGCGCGGCCCCTGGAGCTGGTGGCTCATGCCGCCCGTGCCCCAGACCTGCACATTAAGGTCCTCGGGATAGCTTTTCACCGCACGCGCGATCGCTTCGCCCAGCGCGTAGCAGCGGTTGCCGGTCGGCGGCGGATAGGTGACGACGTTGACCGCGAGCGGAACGACCTTGCACGGCCATGCCGCAGGCTGGTCGAACATCAGGCTGAGCGGCACGGTCAGGCCATGATCGACGTCCATATGGTTGACGATGGTCATGTCGAATTCGTCGAGGATACAGGATTGGGCGATGTGCCAGGCGAGGTCCGGGTCGCCGATCACATCGGGCACGGGCCGCGGTCCCCATCCCTCATCCGCGCTTTTGTACCGTTCGCCGCAACCGATCGCGAAGGTAGGAATGAAATTCATGTCGAAGGCGCTGGCATGGTCGTTATAGACCAGGATGACGACGTCGGGCTTTTGCGCCGCTTCCCAAGCGCGGGTCCAGTCGAAACCGGCGAAACATGTTTTCCAGTACGGCTCCTGAGTCTTGCCCTGATCGATCGTCGCGCCAAGTGCGGGAACATGGCTGGCGCCAATACCGGCGGTTATGCGGGCCATTCGTGGTTTTCCTTCATGGATGGAGCGCTGGCGGTCGAACGGCCGCCCGTCATCATCGCCCCTGCCTTTTCAACAGCGCGTCGAGCCGCGGGAATATCCTGCGGGCATTGCCGGAAAAGATCGCGTCGCGCTCCTCCTCACTGATGTCGAGTGCATCGACATAGCGCTTCGTGTCATCGAAATAATGACCCGTCGTCGGATCGACCCCGCGCACCGCGCCGACCATCTCCGACCCGAACAGGATATTCTTGTTGTCGATCACGTCGGCAAGCAGGTCGATGCCCGGCTGATGATAGACGCAGGTATCGAAAAAGATATTGTTCATCAGATGGGTGTCGAGCGACGGCTTTTTCAGCATGTCGGCAAGGCCCCTATAGCGCCCCCAGTGATAGGGCGCCGCCCCGCCGCCATGCGGAATGATGAAGCGCAGGGTCGGGAAATCGGCGAACAGGTCGCCCTCCAGCAATTGCATGAACGCAATGGTGTCCGCCGCGATATAATAACCCCCGGTCGCGTGCATCGCCGGATTGCAGCTGCCCGACACATGGATCATCGCGGGCACATCCAGCGCGACCATCGTCTCGTAAAAGGGATACCAGTAGCGGTCGGTCAGGGGCGGCGACGTGAAATGCCCGCCCCCCGGATCGGGATTGAGGTTGCAACCGACAAAGCCCAGTTGCCTGACGCATCGTTCCAGTTCGGCGATCGAACTCGCCATGTCGGCGCCCGGCGACTGGGGCAGCATGCAGGCGCCGGCGAATATCTCCGGGTAGAGGCCAACGACGCGCGCGATCAGGTCGTTGCACCGGATTGCCCATTCCCGCGCGACCGCCGCGTCGCCGACATGCGGGGCCATGGCAGACGCGCGGGGCGAGAAGATCGTCATGTCCGCGCCCCGATCGCGGATCAGGCGCAACTGGTTGGCTTCGATCGTCTCGCGGATTTCAGTGTCGCTGATGTCGGGATAGGGCGGCACGACCGCCCCAGCCTCATGGGCCGCCTTCTGCGCCTCGCGCCAAGCGTCATGGCCCTTGGGCAATACGGTGTAGTGGCCGTGACAGTCGATCACCAATGTCATGCGGCCTGCTTTCTGGTTGCAACGATCTGAACGATCTTGGCGTCGAGGCCTTCGGCGGGCCTGCCCAGTCCGAGCATCCCGATGGCGCGCTGGCGTTCGACGGTGCCGTGCGTCATGGCCGCACCGGTGCAAAGCCCCTCCAGGGTCTTGACGACCTCCTCCATCTCGGCGGCGCGGCGCAGGCCGTGAACCATCATCCGGTCGAGACAGTAATCGGCCCTTTCGGCCCATGACCTCGTCGTTTCGCTGGCGTCCAGAGAGGAAAGCACTTCGTCGCGCACTCCCGCCGCCTGCGCCGCCAGCACACATTCAGCGGTCAGCGCCTCCAGCCCCTTGACCATGATCGACCGGATCATTTTGATCGACGAAGCGCGGCCGACCGCGTCCCCGACGATCCGTGTGTCAGTAAAGCCAAGGGCTTTCAGCTTGTCCTCGGCTGCCTCCGCCTGCGCCCCGCTCAACAGCAGAGGCACGGCGAGGCGCGCCGGACTGACCGGGGCCATCACGGCAACGTCGACATAATGACCCCCTACGGCCTCGATCAGTCGGGCAGCGGCCTGCTTGGTCTGGGGCGAGACGCTGTTCATGTCGCAATATAGCCCACCTGGCGACAGGTTCGCGGCGGCGGCATGCGCTGCGGCCAGTGCCTGATCGGCCGTAACCAGCGAAAGCAGCAGGTCGGCATCGGTAACGACGTCCGCCATGGTGTCGCGACCGTCCGCCCGCGCCGCAGCATAATCAGCGCGTTTGGCGGCGCGCGTCTCGGCTCGGTCTGTCTTGATGTCATAGACGCGACAGTTCGTGACCCAGTCGCCCGCCTGCGCGAAGGTGCGGCCCGCTTCCCCGAAGCCAATCAGTCCCGTCATCATATTCATGTCGCGCTTGTAGGCGCCGACGCAGCTACCGATCCAATCCAATCATCGCTAAGAGCTATAAGCTATTACGAATTCTGGCGGCCATGATTTATTATTTCAGCGCGTTCATGAAGGATCGTAATGAAGTGTTGTTGCAGGGGCGTCGGTCGCCAGTCGGAGCGCGTCGTGAGGCCGATGGCGCGACTGACCCCGCCTGGTGCGACGCCCAGTTGGACCAGCAAGCCCGCTGCCAGTTCCGCCGTAACCTGATCGGGCGAGAGCATGGTAAGAAAATCGGTCTGCCCCAGCAGCTGGCGAATGGTGATCACCGACCCACATTCGATCGGCACTTTCGGCAGTCCGACACCCCCGCGCGCGAACATTTGCTGCCACAGGCCGCGCAGCGGCGTGCCCTGCGCCGCCATGATCCAGGAAAACCCGAAAAGGTCGGCTGGAGTCGGCGGGCCGACGCTACGCGTCAGCGGATGGCCGGGCCGCGCCAGGATCACCGGATGGTCGGCAAACAGGGCTGCCTGAACCAGGTCGGCGCCCGGCGCATCGTCGCGCAAGGCGCCGATCATCATGTCGATGTCGCCGTCACGCAATGGGCCGATCAATTCGGCGTGCGATCCTTCGACCACGACGATGTCGACATGCGCGTGCCCACGCAGAAACGTTGCTATGGCATCGGGCAGAAGGCGTGCGCGAGAAAGAGGCATGGCCCCGATAACGATGCGACCGACCTCCTGACCCTGCAAAGCAGTGATCTCCGCGAGTCCGGACCGTAGTTCGGCCAGCGCCAGTCTGAAATTGCGCGCGATGTCTTCCCCTCGCCGGGTGAGCGCGACCTTCCTGCCGCGACGATCGACGAGTCGCGCACCGAGCGCCAGCGACAGATCGGCCACCGCGCGATGCAGCGATGCCTCCGCCAGGCCGGTCGCCGTCGCGGCGGCCGCATAGCCGCCATGCTGCGCCAGCGCCACGAACGCTCGGATTTGCGCCGCCGTCGTGCGCCGGGTGCCCAGCAGCCGCAACGCATTATCGGCCCGTTCGGCCAAGAGATGCCCCGCCGGCGTCGCGACCAGCATTCCCGGCACGCGGTCGAACAGCGCCATGCCGACCTGCCGCTCCAGCTTCACGATGCCCTGGGTGATGGCGGGCTGCGTCAGGTTCACCGCGCGCGCCGCCACGCTTATGCTGCCGCTGCGCACGACGATGGGCAAGGCCATGAGATGGCGGACGTTGAGCTGAGTCGGATCGATCACATAGCAGTATTAGCAATTTCTTATGCCAGGTGCATCAGTTCCGATTTGCGCGCGAGAACGCAAGAGGCGCATCAGTGGCCAAGATCGGGAGAAATTATGGCAGGCATCGTCGTCCAGAATATCGAACGTCCGCCATTGCGGGTGATCGATGGCCTTGCCAAGTGCGGTGTAGCCACCTGCCATGAGGCGCAAGGCCGAACCGGCCTGCTCGCGCCCTATATACGTCCCATCTATGCCGGCGCGCGGATCGCGGGTTCCGCCGTCACCATTTCGGCGCCGCCGGGCGACAACTGGATGGTGCATGTCGCGATCGAGCAACTGCGCGAGGGCGATATCCTGCTGCTCGCCCCCACCAGCCCCTGTTCCGATGGCTATTTTGGCGATCTGCTCGCGACGTCTGCGCAGGCGCGCGGTTGCCGGGGCCTGATTATCGACGCGGGCGTGCGCGACCTGCGTGACCTGAAGGCCATGGACTTCCCTGTGTGGTCGAAGGCGGTTCATGCGCAGGGCACGATCAAGGCAACGCTAGGATCGGTCAACGTCCCGGTCATATGCGCCAATGCCCTCGTCAATCCCGGCGACGTGGTGATCGCCGATGATGACGGCGTGTGCATCGTGCCACGGCAGGACGCCGCCACCGTGCTGGAAAAGGCGCAGGCGCGCGAGGCGCTGGAGGACAGCAAGCGCCAGCGGCTCATGTCCGGCGAACTGGGCCTCGACATTTACGACATGCGAGGCAAGCTGGCCGAGATGGGGTTGCGATATGTCTGACAGCGCGCCGGTGATGTGGATGCGCGGCGGCACGTCGAAGGGCGGCTATTTCCTGAAGGACGACCTGCCCCAGGAACCCGCAGCGCGCGATGCGTTTCTGCTGCGCATCATGGGATCGCCCGACGCGCGCCAGATCGACGGCATGGGCGGCGCGGACCCACTGACCAGCAAGGTCGCCGTGGTCGCGAAGTCGACGTGTGACGGTATCGACGTCGATTATCTGTTCCTGCAAATATTCGTCGACAAGGCGCTGGTGTCCGACCAGCAGAATTGCGGCAACATGCTGGCCGGGATCGCGCCCTTCGCGATCGAGCGCGGTCTGGTCGCCGCACAGGATGGCGAAACAAGGGTCGCCATCCTCATGGAAAATAGCGGGCAGATCGCCGTCGCGACGGTGCAGACGCCCGGCGGCGTCGTGACCTATGCCGGCGATGCCCGGATCGACGGCGTACCAGGGAGCGCGGCGCCAGTGCCGCTGGCGTTCCGCGATACCGCCGGATCGTCCTGCGGCGCGCTGCTGCCGACCGGAAACGCCGTCGATATCGTGCATGGCGTGCCCGTCACGCTGATCGACAATGGCATGCCTTGCGTGGTGATGAAGGCGTCCGATGTCGGCGCGAGCGGCTACGAAAGTCGCGAGGAGCTGGATGCGGCAACCGACCTGAAGGCACGGATCGAAGCCATCAGGCTGGCGGTCGGCGAGCGTATGAACCTGGGCGACGTCACGGACAAGTCGGTGCCCAAGATGATGCTGGTCGCAGCGCCCCGCAATGGCGGCGCGGTCACGGTGCGCAGTTTCATACCCCAGCGTGCCCATGCCTCGATCGGGGTGCTGGGTGCCGTCAGCGTCGCCACCGCCTGCCTGATCGCGGGATCCCCCGCGGCCGAAGTCGCCGCCATTCCATCCGGCCGTCGCAAGACGCTGTCGGTGGAGCATCCGACCGGCGAGACGACATGCGTCATGAAACTGGACGAAAACGGCGCGGTGATTAGCGCGGCGATACTGCGCACCGCGCGTAAATTGATGGACGGGGTGGTTTTCGCATGAGCGACGACACCCAGGATCGCATTATAAGCTGGCACAGCGATCCTTCCGTACCGCGTTTCACGCCGCCTGCTGGTGCCGTGGACGCACATTGCCATGTGTTCGGACCGATGGCGCAATTCCCGTTCAGCGCGAAAGCGAAATATCTGCCTGCGGATGCTGGTGCGGACGAGCTGTTCGCGCTGCGTGATCGGCTCGGTTTTTCCCGCAATGTCATCGTCCAAGCGAGTTGCCATGGCACCGACAACAGCGCGACGCTCGATGCGATTGCCAAGTCTCAGGGCATGGCGCGCGGTGTTGCCGTGGTCGATCCTGCGATTTCCGATGCGGAGCTGGAACGGCTTCACGCCGGGGGCATCCGTGGCGTTCGGTTCAACTTCCTCAAGCGGCTGGTCGATGATGCGCCCAAGAACAAGTTTCTGGACATCGCGCACCGCATCAAAAAGCTCGGCTGGCATGTCGTCGTCTATTTCGAAGCGGACATACTGGCGGAACTGCGCTCCTTCATTGACGCGATCCCCACGTTGATCGTGATAGACCATATGGGCCGGCCAGATGTCGCACAGGGGCTACGCGGGGCTGATATGCAAGCGTTCCGTGGGCTGCTCGACAGCCGGGCCGACATCTGGACGAAGGTGACTTGCCCCGACAGGCTTGACGCCAAGGGACCGCCCTGGCACGATTTCGTTGCTACGGTGGCACCGCTGGTCGCGGACTACCCCGATCGCGTGCTCTGGGGGACCGACTGGCCGCATCCCAATATGCAGGAGGCGATCCCGGATGATGGTGCGCTGGTCGATATAATCATGCGCATTGCACCGACTGTGGCGCTTCAGCGCAAGCTGCTGGTCGACAATCCCATGCGGCTGTATTGGCCTGAGGATGCCGATAGCCAGTCGGCGACCCGCTTGTGAGACTGCCGGCTCATCAAAGGTCATGTGTTTCCCCAGTGACTTCATCTGCCAGCGGCCCAGCTTCCAGCACTGTTTTGGCCGGTTGTGTGTTGAAATAGGATGCAGTTTCCGGTCGCAATGCGGGCAGCGCGCCGCGCGGATCGGTCGGCCCGCCGATCCGCGCGGCGGTGAGTGAGCAGGACTTCAGGAAGGCGTAGGCGATCAGCCGTCACATGACCCCGGAGAGACTGTTGCACTCCGGGTTGATCGAAGGCCGCCGTGACCATTGTCAGAAAAGGCAAAGCATGATGAAGTAGGGAAATACCAAAGTCCCGCCCAGCCGCAAGGACCTCAGCTAGAGAATGTTCGAAACCCGCTGAACACAGGCGCAGGCGCCTTTACCGTTGCCGGCTGGACATACGCGCATGCACCCGGCCCCGGATAATCCGTGACCGAGTTTGTTCAGTGAGGTTTCGACGCCCCGCTCGCCAGCTTTCCCGCGCTTGCCTTCGCCCCGGATGCGAGCCTGCGCGTCAGCGGCGACAGCAAGGCGGACGGCGTCTGCGATAGGCGAAAATCTGCGACCGGCATAAGCAGCGACCCATCATCGGCAGGACGGCTGCTCGCGGTCGTGGCCGTCGGTCGACCCCCGCATTATATGCTGCGCTCCTCATGCGCGACCACAGCATATAATGCGGCTTACTTCAGTTCCGGATGCCCAGGGCCTGACAAATATTGATCGTCACTCACCGACTCGAGCCAGTCCACGTTCCGGCCGTCAACAGCTTCCTGCACCGCGATGTGGGTCATTGCCGTAGTTGCGGTCGCGCCATGCCAATGCTTATGTCCCGGCGGACACCAGATGACGTCGCCAGCCTGAATTACAACGATTTCCTCACCTTCGCATTGAGTCCATCCCGTCCCTGCCGTGACGATGAGCGTTTGGCCGAGGGGATGAGTATGCCAATTCGACCGCGCGCCTGCCTCAAACATGGTATTACGGCACGACACGCGCGCCGGAGCGGGAGGAGTGCTGAGAAACTCAATGCGCACCTTCCCGGTGAAGCATTCGGGGGGAGCCCATTCCCAGTGATGTTCATTCGCTCGCGTCAATTTCATATCTGCACCATCATGACCAGCCGATGTTACTTACTCGATAGTATCCGAGCGGGAGGAGTGTTCAGCTGGTGGGCTTTCGCCGATCAGGACATGGTCGGGATCACGAACGAACCTAAGATACGGCTCGGGCTGCCGTCCTCCGCGCGCCCGTCCGCACGCGTATGATCGGGCCAGCGCTGGGTGATGGTCTTGACCTTGGTCCAGAAGCGCACGCCTTCCATGCCATGCTGGTTGGTGTCGCCGAAGGCCGAGCGCTTCCAGCCGCCGAAGCTGTGATAGGCGACCGGCACGGGAATCGGCACGTTGATGCCGACCATGCCGACATCGACGCGCGCGGCGAATTCGCGCGCGGCATCGCCGTTGCGCGTGAAGATCGCCACGCCGTTGCCATATTGATGGCTGGACGGCAGCGCGATCGCCTCTTCGAAGGTCGCCGCGCGGACGATCTGGAGCACCGGGCCGAAAATTTCCTCGCGATAGGAGGACATGGCCGGCGTGACATGATCGAACAGGCTGGGGCCGACGAAGAAGCCGCCCTCATGCCCCTGGAGCGTGAAGCCGCGACCATCGACCACCAGTTCCGCGCCTTCGTCGATCCCGGTCTGGATCCAGCCTTCGATCCGCGCCTTGTGCTCCGCGGTGACGACCGGGCCATAATGCGCATCGGCATCGGTAGAAATACCGACGCGCAACGCTTCGATCGCGGGGATCAGCTTCGCCTTCAGCCGCTCGGCGGTGTCGGCGCCTACTGGCACCACCACGGGCAACGCCATGCAACGCTCACCCGCTGAGCCGAATGCCGCGCCGCACAGGTCGGCGACGGTCTGGTCGAGATCGGCGTCGGGCATGACGATGCCGTGATTCTTGGCTCCGCCCATCGCCTGCACACGCTTGCCCGCCGCGACACCGCGCGAATAGACATATTGGGCAATGTCGGAAGAGCCGACGAAGCTGACCGCGCCGATGGCGGGATGGTCGAGGATCGCGTCCACCATCTCCTTGTCGCCATGGACGACCTGAAAGATGCCGTCCGGCAGACCCGCCGCCTGGAACAGTTCGGCGAGGCGCACCGGCACCGACGGGTCGCGCTCCGATGGCTTGAGAATGAAGGCGTTACCAGTCGCGATCGCCACCGCGCTCATCCACAGCGGGATCATCGCGGGAAAGTTGAACGGCGTGATACCCGCGCCGATGCCAATTGGCTGGCGCATCGAATAGACGTCGATCCCCGGCCCGGCCCCCTCGGTATAATCCCCCTTCAGCAGGTGCGGAATGCCACAGGCGAATTCCACGACGTCCAGGCCGCGCTGGATGTCGCCCTTGGCGTCACTGACCACCTTGCCATGTTCGGAGGCGAGCAGCCGCGCGAGCGACTCCATTTCCGCTTCCACAAGTTGCTTGAACGCGAACATCACCCGCGCGCGCCGCTGCGGATTGACAGCCGCCCAGGCCGGTTGCGCCGCCTGCGCCGCGGCGACCGCCGCTTCCAGATCGGCGGCGGCGCCCAGCCCGACACGCGCCTGGACACGCCCGGTATTGGGATCGAAGATGTCGGCGACGCGGCCGGACGAGGATCGCAGGCACGCGCCGGCGACGAAATGCTCCACCTCGCGGATGGTTGATATGGTCAACGTCTTTCTCCTCGAAACAGATCAGGACTGCGCGGTCGGCGCGTTCGTGCGCGCGAGCATGTCTTGCAATCCGGTCAGAATGCGCGCGAAAGCGCGATCGGCCGCCGGCACCAGAATGGTGAGACCCGTGAAGCCGTGGGTCAGATCGCCGAACTCCATCAGCTCGACCGGCACGCCGGATGTGCGCAGCCGCTCGGCATATTCCACCGCCTCGTCACGCAGCGGATCGACGGTCAGGACGGCGATCACCGCCTGCGGCAACCCGGACAGATCCTTCGCGGCCAAAGGCGAGAGACGCGGGTCGGCGCGATCGTGCCCGGCGCTGTACAGGGGATAGAGCTGGCGCAGCGAATGGGTGCGCAGCGAAGGGTCGGCATCCGCAAGGACCGATGCGCGCTGAAACGCGGTGTCGCGCAAATCGACCGCCGGATTGACGAGCAATTGCGCGTCGAAGCTTTTGCCCGGTCGCTCGTCGCGCAGCATGAGCGCCACCACGGCGGCAAGATTGGCGCCGGCGCTCTCCCCGCTTATGACCACCGGCCGGTGGCAGCCGCCCAAATCCGCGACATGATCGAGCGTCCAGCGCGCGGCGACGAGGCAGTCGTCGAGACCCGCCGGAAAGGGATTTTCCGGGGCCAGGCGGTAATTGCTCGTCACGACCACCATCGACAGGTCCCGCGCCATCCGGCGCGCGATCGGATCAATGATGTCGATACTGCCGACCGACCAGCCGCCGCCATAAAAATGGGCAAGCGTGCCGGCGACCGCCCCGTCGGGGCGATAAATGCGTATGGCGATATCACCCCGCGGACCGGGCAGCGTCAGATCCTCGATCGACGCCACCGCGATCGGCCCTTCGGGTCCGATCATCATGGGGCGCATGGCCTCGCCCATCGCACGATAGGCGGCGATATCCAACTCTTGCGATGCGGGGATCGGCATCTGACTGATCAACTGCTGTAATATGGGATCGAGAGCCATCTTCAATATCCTTTTGGATTGTCTGTCGCGGGCGCGCGCACGATCCACTCGTGCGCCGGGTCGTTGGCGAACACCCAGCGGCGCAGCGGCCCCGCCATCACGTTCAGATAATAGAGATCATAGCCGTGCGCGGCCACGACCGGATGGTAGCCGCGCGGCACCATGACGACGTCGCCATCCTCGACCGCGATCGCCTCGTCTATGGATCGATCGTCGGTGTAGACTCGCTGGAAGGCGAAACCCTGTGGCGGCGACAGCCGGTGGTAATAGGTTTCTTCCAGCAGCGTCTCGTCCGGGTCGGCATCACGATCATGCTTGTGCGGCGGGTAGCTCGACCAGTGCCCGCCAGGGGTAATCACCTCGACGACCAGAAGGCTTTCGGCTTCGGCCTTGTCGTCCAGGATGTTGCGGACATAGCGGGTGTTGGTGCCATGCCCGCGCGTCTCCTGCCCGACCTGCTCCGGCCCGATCACGCGCATCCGGCCCTTGTCCGTCGCCGGCGCGGTGCAGATGGCGATCTCGGCGAGGCTGTCCGCCTCGATCCGATACGGCGTTCCGGCTGGCACATAGACCGAGGTAGCCGGGCCTTCGAACACGTCCGCCCGCCCGCCGACGCCGGTGAAGCGTTCATGGTCGCCGGTGACGCTGATCGTGCCCGAGAGAATGACAAGGCACGCCTCGCGCCCCTCCTCCACCCCGTCATAGGCCTGGCCGGGCATCAGCCTTACGACGCGGAAGCCGACATAGCGCCAGCCCGCGCTCTGCGGCGTGATGTCCAGTACGACGCCGCTTGCGTCGGGCTTCTGGCTGCGGACGCGCAGGCTCATAGGACCAGCTCGGCATCGCGGGCGAGACGCCTGAGCGTGTCGAGGCCCAGTTGCTGATATATGCGCGGGTTGGCGATCGCAGGATCCTGCTCCGCCTCGATAACGATCCAGCCGGTATAGTCGACCCCGGCAAGCGCCCGTATGAACGGCGCAAAATCATAATCGCCATCGCCCGGCGTCGTGAACATGCCGCCGACGACCCCGTCGAGAAAGCTGGCGCCGCTGGCGAGAAACGCCTTGTGCCGGGCGGCGCGCACATCCTTGCAGTGAACATGGTTCACGCGCTCCAGCCGCTCGTGGACGACTGTGACCGGGTCGATGCCGCCGCAGAAGGCGTGGCCGGTGTCGAGCACCAGCCCGACATGGTCGCCGGTCACTTCGAAGAAACGGCGGAGTTCGGCGTCGGTCTCGACCACGGTGCCACAATGATGGTGGTAGGCAAAGCGCAAGCCGCGTTGGTTGACATGGGCCGCGACCGCATCCAGCCGCTGGCCGAAACGCACCCAGTCATCGCTGGCAAGCTGTGGATGCCTGTCGAGCCGGCTCGATCGGTCGCCATGCACCGCGTTGGATGTTTCGGCGAGGATGAATACGCTCGATCCCATCGCTTCGAGCAGCGCCAGATGATCCGCCATCGCCTCCATCTCGGCATCGGCGTCACGGACAAGCAGGTTCGAAGAGTACCAGCCGCCGACGATGTCGAGATCATAGCTCGCCATAATCGGCTTGAGCGTGGCGGCGTCGCGCGGGAATTTATTGCCCAGCTCGACGCCGTCGAAGCCTATTTCCTTCACATCGGTCAGCAGCGCGTCGAGCGTCGTGTCGCCGCCGAGTTCGGGCAGGTCATCATTGGCCCAGGCGATCGGGCTGGCGCCCCAACGGATCGTCATTTCACTTGTCCCTTTCTGGCATCGTCGTAGCGCGCCCGCGCCGCCAGCACGTCCGCGCGGGCGGAAACCTCCGGCACTGCGACGTCCCACCAGTGGCCGCCGGCCTCTGTCGTGGGCACGGGATCGGTATCGATCACAATGACGGTGCTGATCGGTGACGAGGCGGCGCGGGCGAGCGCGGCATCCAGTTCGGCAAGGCTCGCCACCTTCTCCGCGGCCGCGCCCAGACTGCGGGCATGAGCGGCGAAGTCGATCGCCGGCAGCATGTCGTGCCGCGTATCGGCGAGCAGATTGTTGAACGGCTGTCCGCCAGTCGCCTGCTGCAAGCGGTTGATGCAGCCATAGCCGCGATTGTCGAGCAGCACGACGGTGATCTTCAGGCCCAGCATGACTGAGGTCGCCAGTTCCGAATTGAGCATCAGATAGCTGCCGTCGCCGACCATCACGACCACCTCGCGCGACGGATCGGCCATCTTCACGCCCAGTCCGCCTGCGATCTCATAGCCCATGCACGAGAAACCATATTCGACATGATAGCCGCCCGGCCGGTGCGTGCGCCACAATTTGTGCAGCTCACCCGGCAGTCCGCCCGCCGCGCAAACGACCACGGTGTCGGCGCTCGCCTGTCGCCAGACCGCGCCGATGACCTGCGCGTCCGACGGCAGCGCGTCGGACGGCCTCATGGCCGCCTCGACCGCAATGTTCCACGCCGTCACAGCGGCGGCGTTGGCTTCGCGCCACGCCGCTGACGCCTGCCAGTTGTCAAGATGCGTAGCCAATGCCTCGATCACCGCGCCCGCATCGCCGACCACGGCATGGGCATCGTGCTTCGCGGTGTCGTGCGGGGTAACATTGACCTGAAACAGCGTCCCGCCGAACAGGGTGCGCGAGCCGGTGGTGAAATCCTGCAAGCGCGTGCCGATGCCGATCACCAGATCGGCCGTCATGGCCGCGCGGTTGGCGGCGCTGGAGCCGGTGACGCCGACGGAGCCGAGCGCCTCTGGCTGGTCCCACGGCAGCGCACCCTTCCCCGCTTGCGTCTCCGCGACGGGGATACCGGTCGAGCGCGCGAACGCCGCCAGCGCCGCCTCGGCGCGCGAATAGAGGACCCCCCCACCGGCAACGATCAGCGGGCTTTGCGCCGCGCGGATCGCGTCGACCAGCGCGGCGAGTTCGCCCTCGTCGGGCCGCACGCGCCGCCGCCGCCAGACCCGCCGCGCAAAGAAGCTTTGCGGCCAGTCATAGGCTTCCGCCTGCACGTCCTGACACAAGGACAGCGTCACCGGCCCGGCAGATGCAGGATCGGTCAGCACCGCCATCGCGCGCGGCGCGGCGTCCAGCAATTGCTCGGGTCGGGTTATACGGTCGAAATAGCGGCTGACCGGACGGAAACAGTCGTTGGCGCTGACCGTGCCGTCGCCGAAATCCTCGATCTGCTGTAATACCGGATCGGGGCGGCGGCTCGCATAGACGTCGCCGGGCAGGAACAACACCGGCAGTCGGTTGACATGCGCCAGCGCGGCGGCCGTCACCATGTTGGTCGCCCCCGGCCCGATCGAGGTGGTGCAGGCCATGGCCCGTTCGCGCCGGTGCGCCTTGGCGAAGGCGATGGCGGCGTGCGCCATCCCCTGCTCGTTATGCGCGCGATAAGTCGGCAAGCTGTCGCCGATATCGGCCAGCGCCTCCCCCAGACCCGCGACATTGCCATGGCCGAAAATCGCCCAGACGCCAGCAAAGAACGGCACCTCGTCCCCGTCAATGACGACATGTTGCGCCGCCATCCAGCGTACCAGCGCCTGCGCGGTCGTCAGTCGGATCGTCGCCATGCTCATGCCGCCTGCCCTTCGCGAACGGCGCGCCATCCATCGACGAGGACGGAGAAGTTCGCCGCCATCGCCGCCACCGCGCCTTCGTCGTCGATCGCGCCCTTCAGCCAGTCCGCTGCCGGCTCCGCCCATATGGTGCGGCCCACCGCGAAACCCTTGACCATCGGGCTGGTCGCCGCAGCGGCGAAGCTGGTCAGCAGCGCATCCTGCGTGGCGGCAAGACCCAACAACACTATGCCACGGCAATGGGGATCGTGTTTGCGGATCACCGCCTCCACCGCAGTCCAGGCGGCCGGTTCGACGGCCGGCTCCAGCTTCCACCAGTCGGGATAAACGCCCAATGTGTAGAAATGCTCAACCAGCGCCGCCACCGTATCGGTGGAGACCGGCCCGTGCTTGGACGCGATCACCTCCAGCAGCAGTTCGTGCCGCGTATGACGGCACGCCTCGAACAGACCCAAAATCTGTCGATCCTGGGCCTCGCGTAGCGCGGCGTCGTCGTCGGGATGATAGAAAACCAGGCATTTGACGACATGGTCGAGCGGCCAATCGGCCAGAATTGTCGCCGCTTCGCGTCCGCCCTCAAACTGTAGCGGGCGTGAGCCAGGCATCTCGATCGGACGGCCTATCCAATAGGGCGTATCCGCCGCCGCTTCGAGCGCGCGCGCGCCATAGCGCCCGTCCGCCAGCAGGCCATAGCCTGGGTGGTCATGCGCCACGCGCTCCAGCGCACGCAACGCCAGTTGCTTGAAGCGCGGTACGCGGTCGAGATTGCCTGTACCCAAGGTCGCAACCAACTCATCGAACTGGCTGCGATGATCGATCGCGAGCACGGTCAGGTCGGTATAGGCGGGATGACGGTTGCTCGACCAGTGCACCTGTTCCAGCGCCACGCTGTCGCGCAGCCGGTGCGGCCAGTCATCGCGCGCGAGGAACATCTGCAATTCCTGCCAACTTGGTTCCGCCGGGGCGCAGCCGTGTCGCGACACCACGATGGCCCCGCACGCATTGGCATAGGTGCAGCAGGTTTCGATCGACTCGCCTCGCAGCCAGCCGCGCAGAAACCCGGCCATGAAAGCGTCGCCCGCGCCCAGAACGTTGAATACCTCGATCGGGAAGCCTTGACCGACGATACCGCTATCGAGGCTATCAGGAATCGCGCCCGGAAAAGCCACGCACCCGTCGGCTCCGCGTTTGCAGACCAGCAACCCATTGGTGGCTGCCCGGATCGTTTTCAGCGCGTCGAGCGTATCGGTCGTGCCGCCCAGGATATGGATCTCCTCCTCGGTGCCGACGATCAGGTCACACAGCGGCAGCACGCTTTGCAACTGATTGGTCACGATCGCACTCGCGACGAAGCGATCTTCGCCATTATCCTTGCCGGCCAGACCCCACAGCACCGGGCGATAGTCGATATCGAAGATCACCTGTCCGCCGGCCGCCTTGGTCGCCCGCGCCGCCTTGAGGCTCGCGGCACGCACGTCGGGACGCGACAGATGCGTGCCATTAATAAGAAGTGCGGCGGCTGAGGCGACGAACTCGGGATCGATATCCGCTTCGCACAACGCCATGTCCGCACAATTTTCCCGATAGAAGATCAGCGGAAACGTGTCGGGGTCGCGAATGCCAAGGAGGACGAGCGCGGTCAGGCGATCGGGGTCGCTGACCACGCCGGTGACGTTCACCCCTTCGCGCGCCAGTTGCTCGCGGATGAAACGCCCCATGTGATCGGCGCCGACGCGAGTGATGAGTCCGGTGCTCAGTCCCAGTCGCGCGGCGCCGACCGCCGTGTTCGTCGGACTGCCGCCGATATATTTGGCGAAGGACCCCATATCTTCCAGCCTGCCGCCGACCTGCTCTCCGTAAAGGTCGACGCTGGACCGGCCCAGGGCGATGAGATCGAGGGATTTGTCGCTAGGTGCCGTGACGCTCACTTGATCATTTCCCCCTGGTGCGCCGATCCCGCGATGGCATCCGCCACCAGTCCGCGACTTT
This sequence comes from Sphingobium sp. FG11, assembly GCF_057809915.1. NCBI lineage: Bacteria > Pseudomonadati > Pseudomonadota > Alphaproteobacteria > Sphingomonadales > Sphingobiaceae > Sphingobium > Sphingobium sp. FG11. The sequence continues at coordinate 42,640 of NZ_JBMDKW010000005.1, read as the reverse complement.
GAAACTGAAGGCCCAGTCGTTCGGCGTCGGCAAGTAGCTGAACCATGCAGACGAATGCGACGTCGTTGGTCGGATCGACCCAGAACCAGCAGCCCGCCGCTCCGTCCCAAAAATAGGTGTCGCGCCCAAGCTTTACGTCGGCGGCATCGGGATCCGTGATCGCCACGCCATTATAGGCATATTCATAGCCCGGCCGCAGCATATGCGGCGCGGTGCCATAGGCGCCGGTCAGGAGATCCGATGGCGTATGGCTGCGCGTCATTTCCGCGACCGAGCAGGCGCTCAATATTCGTGCCCCCTCCAGCTCACCCCGGTTCAGCAGCATCCGGGCGAAGCGCAGGTAATCGCCCGCCGTCGACACCAGTCCCCCGCCCCCCGAAGCGAAGGCCGGTATGCGGTCGTAAGGCAGCACGAGTTGGCGCGCGGGCAGAAACGCCATATTGTCGTAGGGCATCGGACCTTCGGCATTTGCTTCCACCAGCATGTCGCCGGGCAGCACATAAAGGCTGGCGAAACGGTCGCGCTTGGACGCCGGCACGATGAAATCGGTATCGACCATGCCGAGCGGCGCGAAGATGCGCTCGATCATGAAATCGCGCAAAGTCATTCCGCTCAGCCGCTCGACCAGCGCGCCCTGCACGTCCATCGCGACGCCGTATCGCCAGCCTGTCCCCGGATCGAATGCCAGGGGCGCGCGCGCCAGTCGCGCGAGATAGTCGGCAAGCGGCAGGTCGTGCGGGACGACAGGCACGCCAGCGGCGCGGAAGGCGCGATCGACCGGCTCGTCGCTGAAGCCGTAGGTAAAGCCGGCGCGATGCGTCATCACATGCTCGATCAGCACCGGCGTCGAGGGCGGCGACAGGGTGGGCAAGCCGTCGGCATCCATGCCCCGCAGCACTTTAAGTTCGGCAAGTTCAGGCAGATGGTCGGCCAGCCGATCTTCAGGCGCCCAGCGTCCTTCCTCACGCAGGATCATCATCGCGACGGCCATGACCGGCTTGGTCATGGAGAATAGCCGGAAGATCGTATCCGGGCGCATCGGCTCGCCGGTAGCGACGTCCTGCCGTCCTATAGCGGACATATGCGCGGGCCTGCCGCGATGCCAGGCCATCGTGACCGCGCCACTGAGCAGCCCACGATCGACCACGTCGCGAATCATCGCATCGATCGGCGCCCAGCCCGTTGCGGTGCCGACCGGCGACGCATCGGGACCGGACCGTTCCGTCACTAACTGCATGTCGGGACTAGATCCAGAAAGTTCATTCTACAATCTAATATAATGGAAATATTAATGCAAGGCCGCAATACGTAAGCCGCGCCTCCGCTCAACGCGCGATGCGAATCAGGATCGCACACACGCCTGCCAGCGCGGCGACTGCCGCACCGAAAAAAAACAGCGCCGGGTAGCCGCCGGCTTCAATGATGGACGCAGCGATCACGGGGGAAATGACTCCGGGGGCAGACCCCGCCGCCAGCAGGATACCCAGGTCGCGTCCGGCATGCTCTGGAGCAGGCAGGACGAGGGTAGCAAGCTTCAGGTCCAGGACGAAATAAGCGCCGAAGGTCAGCCCGATGCCGAGAGCGAAAGCGATCATTACCGGCCAGCTTGCGCTTGCCGCCGGCAGCATGGTGACGATCGCGGCCCCGAAAGAGGCGAGAGCAACGACAAACGCGGTGCGACCAATCCGGTCGGCAAAATAACCCGACCCGAGCGTGACCACCAGCCAGGTTATCGTCATTACGCTCAGCAGGATGCTCACCCCCGCGGCGACACTGCCGAAGGGCACCTTCGCGGCGCCGAGATAGTCCTGCACGATGTAGAACATATAGCCGTTCACCGCAAAATAGCACAGGAACATCAAAAAGCGCGATGCGAGCGCCAGCGCAAAGTTGCGATCCCGCACGCTGGAAAATTGCGTCAGGAAACTGGCGAGAGATAAGGGCTGCCGGGGCGCGACCGACATATCGATCGACGATTCCTCCGGCTCCAGCAGCACCAGCATCCAGATCAGGATCGTGAAGGGAATCGCCAGAATGATGTACCCGACGAGGGTGTTCGACGCGAACGCCGCCAAGTTGACGCCGCAAAATATCCCGACCGGCGCGCCGAGGCCGATCGCGGCGGAAGCGAAGCCAAGTTCATCGTCCGGGATACGGTCGGGCAGCGCGGCCAGCAGCACCGACTGGCAATAGTTCAGCACGAACCACAGCAGCGGCAGCGTCACCGCGAGAAAACTGACCGAACCGGCGATGCCCATGACAGGCATCAGGATCACGCCCGCGAGCCACGAGAGCACCAGCGACGGCGTCCGCCGCCCCCAGCGCGACCGCGTGCGATCCGAGACGGCGCCTCCTGCAAACAGCGCGATGACCGTAGTAACCGAGGCGAGAGTAACCAGCAGCGCCATCGTCGAGACCTTGGCATCGGGCGCTAGGCGCTGCACCACGGGGGGCAGCAGAATATTCTGCACGCCCTGGAAGATGGTGATGAGCGATGAATAGGCGAGGAACAGCAGGATAGCCAACCGCCGCGTCCTTGAGCGCAGCACCTCTGGCTGTCGCGCCGAAGCGGTGAATCCGATCATTTCGGCCATCCCAATATCCTCTCCGCCTCCGAAATACGAGAAATGCAACATCTGTCAATAAATTATGTGGAATATTCATTCCATAATATGAGGCGGGAAAGTCGGACTTGCAGAGAAATATACTTCACAACGCCCGGCTTTGCGGCTACCTGATCGGAACATATATTCTATTTTATAAGAGTTCGGATATGATTGGTATTGCAGTTATCGGGGCCGGCCGAATCGGCAAGATCCATGCCGCGAACGCTGCGGGCAATCCGCGGCTATCGCTGAAATATATTGTCGATCCCTATGGCGACCCTGCCGGGCTGGCGCAGGAACATGGCGCGCAGACGACGGACGCGGAGCATATCTGGGCCGACCCCGAGGTCGCCGGCGTCGTGATCGCGAGTTCGACGGACACGCATCTCGACTACACGCTCGCCGCAGTGCGGGCCGGAAAGCACGTATTCTGCGAAAAGCCGCTGGATCAGAATGTCAACCGCGCACTGGGGGCGCTGAAGGAACTGGAGTCCGCAGGGCCGAAGGTGCTGCTCGGCTTCAATCGCCGCTTCGATCCCAACTTTGCCAGCCTCCGCGCGCGGCTTTCGCAGGGCGAGATCGGCGCGCTCGAGACGCTCCACATCATCAGCCACGATCCCGCGCCCCCGCCGCCCGCCTACATCAAGACATCAGGTGGCATCTTCAAAGACATGTCGATCCATGATTTCGACATGGCGCGCTGGCTGCTGGACGAGGAGATCGAAAGCGTTTTTGCCTCCGCCTCCGTGCTGGTGGACCCGGAAATCGGCACTGCGGGCGACTTCGACAGCGCGAAAATCATCCTGCGCACCGTCACCGGCAAGCTGTGCGTTATCTCCAACAGCCGACGCAGCGGCTATGGCTATGACCAGCGTATCGAAGCCTTCGGGTCCAAGGGGCTGATCCGCGCCGACAATGTGCTCGAGACCACAGTGCAAAGCTGGACCGAGCCAGGCGCGAAGACGGCGCCGTTCGAGAACTTCTTCCTAGACCGTTACGCTGCCGCTTACCGGATCGAGATGGAACATTTCGCCGACGTGTTGGAAGGCAAGGCGGCGCCTCTTGCGGATCAGCACGATGGCGTAGGCGCGCTGCTGTTGGCGGAGGCGGCGGAACAGTCCGCGCGCACCGGCCGCGTGGTCACACTTGGAACCGGCGGCGATTAATGAGCGCCGGCAAAGGTCGCTTCGTGGGCGTGCCCTTTCCGCTCGCGGCGTCGAGCGAGATGCTGTTCGTCGATCTGCCGCCGCTGGAGCGCGTGCGGCGAATCGACGCCGCCGGTTACCTGGTGGAAATCTGGGACTGGACGCGCCACGACATCGACGCACTGGCCGCGAGTGGCGCCACTTTCTCATCGATGACCGGCTATATTCGGGGCCGCCTCGCCGACTGTGACGGCGCCGATGAGTTGCTGGCGACGGCGCGTGAATCGGTGGCGGTCGCAAAGCGGCTGGGCGTGCCTCGACTCAACCTGCACGGCACCGGATTGGGTGGCGACGGGCTGCCGCTGCGCCCTGCGACCGAAGTGACGGGCACCATGTGGCTGCAAGCGGGGGATACGTTGCGCCGCCTCGCCGATCTGGGCGATGAAGCAGGCGTCACCTTTGTGCTGGAAAATCTGAACGCGCCCGTAGATCATCCCGGCGTCCCTTTCGGCAAGGCCGCCCAATGCCTGGAACTGATCGCGTCGGTCGACCGTCCCTCGATACGCCTGATGCTCGACCTCTATCACGCGCAGATCGGCGAGGGGAATTTGATTGAACTTTGCCGCCAGGCGCTGCCGTACATCGGCGAGATCCAGGTCGCTGATGTGCCGGGCCGCTGTGAACCCGGCACCGGCGAGATCAACTATTCCGGTATCGCGCGCGCACTATCCGCAATGGGATATGAAGGCCCCGTCGGCCTGGAGGGTTGGGCATCAGGCAATCCTTCTGCTGCGCTCGATGCATTCCGGGCTGCTTTTACGGTAGTTTAGCAATATCGGGATGCCGCTTTGCCGCCACCTGCGACGCTGCTGAAATGTCAGGTGGTACGACCGACTCATCGGATAGCCGTATGAAACGGTTGTTCCGCGAACCGTTTCGTGTTCAGAGGGGTGATGGAAATGACGATCAAGCCGCCTGAAAATCTGGAGAGCTTCCTTCTGGCGATACGCGAGCGCTACGACGAACTGAGCGACCGTCTCCAGCGGATCGCCCGGCACATCCTGGACGAGCCCAACGACCTCGCATTCGAAACACTGGCGGTTGTGGCGGAGCGCAGTAACGTCCAGCCATCTGCCATCGTGCGGTTCGCTCAGGCGTTCGGCTTCGCCGGCGCCAGCCCGATGCAGCGGCTGATCCGCGACGGGCTGCTCCAGGAGGATCGCTCGCTGGGCTATGCCGAGCGGATCCGGCAGCATCGCTACGCCGCGCCGGGCGAAGAGGAAGGGCCGCGCGAATTGCTGTCCGAATTCGTCAAGGGCAACATCCTCGCGCTGGAGAATCTGAATCATTCGGTAGGCATGCGCGAACTGACCGAGGCCATCGACCTGATCGAGAAGGCCGACACAGTCTATGTCGCCGGTTTCCGTCGCTCCTTCCCGGTCGCAAGCTATCTCACCTACATGCTCGCGCAAGCCGACAAGCGGACAGTTTTGATCGACGGCGTCGGCGGCCTTCACCTGCAACAGGCCCGCGGCCTGCGGGATGGCGACGTGTTGGTGGCGATCAGCTATGCCCCGTACAGCCCGGAAACGATCGCTCTGGTCGATGCGTTCGCTGGACGTGGCGCGGTGATCGCTATCACCGACAGCGTCATCGGCGCCATCGCCAAGGAACATGCGCTGGTTCTCCAGGTTCGCGAGTCAGAGGTCCGCGGCTTCCGTTCGCTGGCGGCATCGATGTGCCTCGCCCAGTCCCTTGCGATCGGACTTGCCAGCCGTCGTACGCCGCCCGACGAGCCCTCTGACGTGGTCAGCGCGCACCCTATATCGTGAATAGGGTGCGCTCCATGCGCCGTCCCGATCGTGTCGCTCCAGATCGTCCCGGCCGATGCCGGTGATCGCAAAGAGGTCGAAGCCGAGTCTGTTCCGGCGGACGCGACCCCGTTACCTCGGTTGCATGCGGATGGCGCCGTCGAGGCGGATGGTCTCGCCGTTCAGCATCGGGTTGGCGATGATGGCCATCAGCAGCAGCCCATATTCTTCCGGCCTGCCAAGGCGCGGCGGAAAAGGCACCGATCGACCCAGCGCATCTTGCACCTCCTGCGGCATCGCGCTCATCATCGGCGTCTCAAAAAGGCCGGGCGCGATCGCGCAGACGCGAATGCCCACCGACGCCAGTTCGCGCGCGGCGGGCAGGGTCAGCCCGACGACCCCCGCCTTCGAAGCGGCATAGGCCGCCTGGCCGATCTGGCCCTCAAAGGCGGCAACCGAGGCGGTGGAAACGATGACGCCCCGCTCGCCATGTTCCAGCGGCTCCAGCACCGCCGCATCGGCCGCGACGAGGCGCATCATATTATAGGTGCCGACCAGATTGATGCTGACGACGCGCGCGAAGTCGGCGAGCGGCGCAGGGCCGTTGCGACCGACGATGCGCGCGGCAGGTGCGACGCCCGCGCAATTCACCAGGATGCGCGCAGGCCCGTGCGCCGCCCTCGCCTGTGCGATCGCGGCCTCGGCCTCCGCTTCGTCGGTAACGTCGCAGGAAATACCCAGAGCTCCCAGCGCGGCGGCCGCCGCCGCCACGCCATCGGCGTTGCGATCGATCAGTGTTACGCGCGCCCCTGCCGCCGCCAGAGCTTCGGCCGACGCGCGACCCAGTCCCGAGGCTCCGCCGGTGACGATCGCCGGTACATCCTTCACATTCATTCGGTCATTCCTGTTTCGAGATCAGCGGCCGCAATTAATCCGGCGCCTTATGTTGGCGATTCCCAATTACACAAAAAGACGCCGCGCCTTGCCGCGCGGCGTCCTGGACGATGCATAACGAACTCTAGCTCGCAGAAACAGACGGCACAACCGCATCGGCAACCACCGGAAGTTCGATGAAGGAAGGCCGTTCGGCATCGTGGAAAATGCGCTGCTGCGCGACCTGCATCGCTGTTCCATCCTGATCGCCGGTGTTGAGATTGCGGTCCCAGCGGGGGAAGCAACTGCTCGTCACCTGAACCCGAATGCGGTGTCCCGGCAGGAAAACATTGCTGGTCGACCACAGGTCGATCTCGTGGCGGCCGACCGCATCGGCGCCGCTCGCAACGCGGGTGATGCCATCGGCCAGGATGATCGATCGCCCGTCGGGATGCACGTCGCACAGCCGCGCGACCCAGTCGGTCGAAGGCGCCGAACTCGCCGCATGCAGCACGACGCGGATGCGGCCGGTGACTTCGACCTCTTCCTCCAGCGGTGCGGAGGTGAACAGCAGCACATCGTCGCGCGCCTCCACCACCGCCTGATCCAGCGGCCCGGCCGGATAGGCGGTCGCCATGACGAGCAGCCCGCCCACGGTCGGGACCGGATCGGCAGGATCATAGGCGAAGGTCGAAGCGTCCGCTGTCGTGTCCGGCGCGTCTTTCGTCAGGCCGCCATCATGGCGCAGATAATGCGGCTCCATGCGCGCGCGCGCCAGCGGCCAGGCCGGCTCGTCGCGCCACTCGTTGCGACCCATGACGAAGATCCGCACCGGCGTATCGGGCAGCGCGACATCAGCATCGGGGGTCAGGTGGCGGCGAAACCATGCCAGTTGGAAGTCGTTCGTGTCGCCGTGCGGGTGGACCGGCGCGTAGAGCCGCGACGCCATCGCGCCGAAGCACAGATCGCCGATCGGATCGCGAAAGATGCCGTGCGTCCACGGGCCGACGAGCAGCCGCGCATCCTTGCCCGCCGACGCCATCGTCACATAATTGTCCAGCGTCCCCTGCAGGAAGATATCGTACCAGCCGCCCCAATGGAGGCTCGGCACATCGATGCGGTCATGCTGTCCGGCGACGCGACACCAGGCCACCGTATCGGGTTCGTCGATCGCCCGGATCGCCCCCAGCCCCGGCACCTTGTATTTTGCCAGCGTCGGGCTGCGCCGGACCGGCAGATCCCAATAGCCCTTGTCCTTCATGCCATCCACATCGGCGAGCAGTTCGCCGGCCAGGCGCGCCTTCTCCTCGGGCGGAAGTGCGGGGTTCTTGGCGATATATTCGAAGCCCATCTGGGTGCTCCAGGGCAGTTCGACTCCCCATTCAATCGCCCCGCCTCGACCATAGAGGCCGTCCATCGGATCGCACCATGTCACCATCGGCGAGATCGCGCCGAGCGAGGGCGGCTGCGCCGCCGCGGCCATCCATTGGGTATTGCCGACATAGCTGCCGCCGAACATGCCGACGCGGCCGTTCGCTTTGGGCAGGCGGGCGGCCCATTCGATCGTGTCGTAGCCATCGTCATATTCGTGGCGGAACGGCATCCATTCACCCTCGGATCCACCACGGCCCCGCGTGTCCTGATGCACGACGATAAATCCCTTCTGCGCCGCCCGAACGGGTTCCAGAACCATCAGATGATCCGGCACCGCACGACCATAAGGCGTGCGCGACAACAGCACCGGCCAAGGCCCCTCACCTTCCGGGGTATAGACGTCAGCCCGCAAAACGGTTCCGTCGCGCATCGGCACCGGCACGTCAGCCTCTACGGTCACCGTCATCGATCGCAGCGACGTTTCGGCGAGTTCTTGCGTCATCATTTCTCTCCAACATCTATCGGTTTATCATTCCGCCGGCCTCTTGCGTAAGACCTTCGCATATAGGCCCGCCTTGAGACTCTCGCACCTACGGCCGATGCGCTTGAGCGGCTGCCAGATTGACGCAACGCCCATCCAGCCACGTGCTTGATGCAACGGCCCAAGCATTCGGCTCCCCTTCCCCAGAACGCCGACATGGAATGGTATGGAATATTAATTCCGTCAATATGATTGGCGACTTTTAATTTCCGAATGGATGGAGTGCCACTTCGGACCTAAAAGCGTCCGCTTTCCCCAGAGGCTGTCAGCGCCCTCAATCAACATCCAGTCAGGAAAGCGAGAGCACCCTAAATCGAATCGTGCCGGCTGTCAGAATACATACTTCATAGTTCCAACCTCTGGAATTCATCACACGAAATTTGCGAATCCGACAAGGCGCTTAAGCAAGGGCGGGACAAAGAATCGAGAGTCGGCGATGGCGTCAGGGCGAGATATCGGACGACTGGACTAGAATGCCAACGCCGCCGGGCGGAGCGAAACATCTCTCCATGCCGGCCGCACCTTCAAAATAATCGAATAAGGGACCGGTGCATTTCCCCGATATAAAATTTCAGTGAAATATACATTCTACATCGGCAGATGCGCTTGCGCCAGCGCGCGCACGGCACCGAGAGCCTTTTTTGCCCTCTACTTTCAAAAGCGGATTTCGGTGTTTCTGAGGTGGGCAATGCAGTCACTTCACCTTAGCGTCAAGCTCTTACCCCTTAAGTTTGGCCGACTGGATATGGATTTCAAGGATCGGCCCGAGACTGCTCACCCCTCAGCAGACAGATGATATCCGCGCGCGATACGAACGAAATATTCTATATATGGCCATTGAACGAAGTTATATTCTATAATAAGTTGCTGGAAAGTGCGAGATGCATAGCCTTAGGAGGGGAATGATGAGACTACGATACGGCTTTTGGTGCGCGACGGCGGCCTGGATATTTTCCCCCGGGCTTGCTCTCGCTCAACCCAGCGCAGAAAGCGGCGCGCCGCAAGATGCCGCCCCCGGTTCAGCCGCCAAGTCCAAAGCTGACCTTACGGTTGGAGATATTATCGTAACCGCGAACCGTCGGCTGGAGAGACTGCAGGACGTTCCGATCGCCGTGACGGCGATCGAAGGCGAAACCTTGCGTCAGCGCGGCGTCCAGAATCCGGAGGATCTGGCGCGGCTCTCACCCAGCCTCGTCACTCAGAACAATGCCGCCAACGCGCAGGGCACGAACTTTTCGATTCGTGGCGTGGGCACATCGAGCTTTCAGCGTTCCATGGAGCCGACGGTCGCTGTCGTGGTGGATGACGTAACGCTGATACGGTCCGAACTGGGCGTTATAAACTTCACCGACTTGGCGCAGGTCGAGGTGCTTAACGGCCCGCAGGGCTTTCTCTTCGGGAAAAACGCGTCCGCCGGTCTGATCAATATCCGGACGAACGACCCTCAAATCGGGGTCAACTCAGGCCGCTTTTTCTCCGAATATGGCAAGCTCGACAATGCCAACAATACGTCGCTGTTCCGTGCTCAGGGCATTGGAAATATGTCGCTGTCCAGCAATGCTGCTGCGCGCGTCAACGTCTTCTACGTCAAGAACTCCGCGCTCCAAAAGAACGTCGTTCCCAATGCCAATTTTGATGGCGGGCTGCGTCAGATAGGAGGGTCTGCAAAGCTTCTGTGGGAACCCACCGACCGGCTCTCCATCCTGGTGGCCGGGGACTATATGGACTCGAAGGGTGCCGGCGGAGGGGTCGCGAGCATTCGAAACGCGACACCGGCCAGCCCGCTTTCCTTCGTGCTCCCGCCGCTCGGTATAACGCCGGGGGTGGATAATGACCGTTCAGCCTATGATGGCCAGACATTCTACAATCTTCGGGTAGGCGGCGGACAGCTTAAAGCTTCTTACGATCTGGGCGGCGATTACAAGATCACCAACATTACCGCCTATCGGGCCTTTAAGACGTCACAGGCATTTGATGCCGACTATAGCCCGCTGCCGCTTGTTCAATATTTTGGTGGCGGCATTAAGGTCAATCAATTCTCGGATGAGCTTCGTCTCACATCGCCATCCGGCGGAAAGTTCGAATATCAGGTCGGCCTGTTCATGCTCAAGGCAAATGTTCAGGAGGATATTCGTCTGGCGGCATCGCTGGGACAAGCGGTGCCTCCCGGGTTTACGACGTTCCTGGGGAGCGACAGCTTTTGGCATCAGCGTCTCGGCAGCTATGCCGCTTACGGGCAAGGTTCCTATCAGATCACAGACGGGCTAAAGTTCACTGTGGGCGCCCGCGTCACACACGATACCATAACCATGCAGTATGAGAACACGGCTGGGGGCGGCGTGTTGGGGCTACTGCCCGTCACCCCTCTCAGTGAGCAGAGCCGCCATGAGACGAACTTGTCCTGGCGCACGACGCTTCAATATGATCTCAAGTCCGACTGGATGATCTACGGCACTGCGGCTCGCGGCTATAAGGGACCGGGCTATGCGCAATACTCGCTGTCATATGTGCGTCCGGAGATCCCAATGCACTATGAGATCGGATCGAAGGCTCAGTTCTTCGATCGGAAGCTGACGGTGAATGCTGCCGTATATCAGACGGATTTCAAGGACTTCCAGGCGCAGAGTATCGATTTCACCTCGCTCACCTTTCTGTTGCAGAACGCGGGCAAGCTGCGCACGCGGGGCGCGGAATTGCAGGTTAGCGTCCGTCCCCTTTCCCGCCTGACGCTGAACGCGGGACTGGCTTATACGGATGCTCGCTTCATCTCCTTCACCGGCGATACCTGCTATGTCGGACAGGCAGACTGTACGAATGGCGCCACGGACTCGTCGGGCAGGAGGCTGCCAAATGCGCCCAAGTGGAAGGGGCTCGTGGATGTTCAATATGAGCAGCCATTGAGTGACGAATATGCGGCAATATTCAGCGCGGCCGCCTTGTCACAGTCCTCATACAACTTTTTGTCGAATGGCGACCCCGATGCGCAGCAGAAAGGATATACGACATTTGATTTCGGATTGGCTCTAACCCAAAAGACATTGGGCTGGACGATCCGCGCCTTCTGCCGCAACTGCACCAATGAGCGATATGTCGCTACGGTCCAGGGCCATCCGTTCTTCCCCGGAGACCATATTCAGAATCTGAGCTATGGCGGTTTCCGTCAACTTGGCCTTGCTCTGGACCTTAAGTTCTAGGCACCCAGACTCATGTTGGTGGCCATACTAAATGCGGCGAGTCTGACTCGCCGCATTTTTTACCCCTACAGAAGTTGATAAGATTGATCGCGAATGCGGCACCTTGCGATTACACACCAACCATCAGCACGCGGCACAATCGACGCAGCAGCACTATCCAAGCAGTATGCGGAATTCAACGCCCGTTGCGAAGCGTTGCCTACTACCCAACTCCAGATCACCTCTGCCCAACCGAAGGCGAAACCCTACAGATTTGCGGATGTCCAAGGCTTGGTCCTCGTCGTCCAGACGACGGGATCCAAGCTCTGGCGTTACGGCGGCGCACAGAAAACCCTTCACCTGGGCCCTTTCCGGCAATGACGACCACGCCGCTCAATGAAATGGGGCCGCGAAGCTCAATCCCAGCCACAAGGTCCGTGGGGTGCCGAGATCGATGGAGGGCCCGGCCTTGCGGGTGACGACTGTTGCATCGAACAGATTTTCGGCGCGTGCGACCAGCGTCACGCCATGGCCGAGCGGCACTTTCGCGACGGCGTCGATCGTCAGCGCGTCAGGCAGGGTGTCGAGCTGAAGATCATCCTCATATTGCTTGCCGACATAGCGCAGCGTTGCGGAGAGGGCCGGGCCGTGGTCCGGCGCCCAGGCGAACGTGGCGCTAACCGCGTGGCGTGGGCTTTGCGCGGGCGTGAAGCCGTCGAACGCCATGTCCGGCGCGTGGACGATGCTGTGGCTGTAGGCATAGGATGCCGCAAGATGGAGGTCGCCCGCTTGGGCCGTCGCGGTCAACTCTAGCCCCTTCGCGGTGATATGATCGACATTCTGCCGTTGGCGGGTGACGGGGGTGATGGTGACATTGGCGATGGCGTCGTCGAGCCGGTTGGCGAATGCCGTCGCCGACAGGGTGACGCCGGGCGCCGGCGTCAGGTCAATGCCGACCTCCGCGCCCTTCAGCCTTTCCGGGTCGAGCGCGGCGTTGGCCTGCGTGGTAATCGGAAATACCACGAAGGGCCGGTACAGCTCGTTGAGCGTCGGCAGGCGGAAGCCCGTATAGGCTGCGGCCCGTAAGGCGATGGCGTCGCCGACCCGGTATAGCGCGCCCGCCCGCGTGGAGAAGGCCCAGTCCGATCGGTCGGCAAAGCGCCTGTCGGCCGCGCCAGCGCCGGTGGCGCGGAAGAAGCCGTCGCTGATCGTCCAGCGATCCGCCCGGACGCCGCCGGTCAGCACCAGACGACCCAGCGTCCAGTCATCCTCCGCAAAAAGCCCGCTCGTCATTTGCCTGCCGCCGGCATGGCGGCGCGCGGTCACGGGGTTGGCGGCACTATTCGCGTTATAGGCGTCTTCAAACATATCGCCCGTGGCAAAGCGGGTATCGGCGCCGATGCGCAGCACATGATCCGCACCCAGTGGCGGCCGCAGTTCGATCTTGCCGCCCATGCCCGTCGAAGGGGTATTGCGCTGATCGAGCGACCTGCGGAACGTTGATGCCGAGATCACGACATTGGCGAAGTTGCGGGCCTGGAGATAGGCGAGGGCATCCACCTGCCATGGTCCCCGCAACACGAAGCGGACTGAGGCGTCCTGCCCTTCGCTGGACGAGTCCGCGCCCTTGAAGCGGAGGGTGCGGTTGTCACGAAACAGCGTGCCGCGAAATTGCAGTTCGGCGGTGGCGGAAAGCGGCGCGACCGCGCGCACCTGCGCCGACCAGCTTTCATAGGCTGCGGGGACGGTCGCGCCGACCCGCTGATCCGCGGGGGTGGTCTGGAACCCGTCGCCCCGATCCCAGCGGCCGGACAGCGAGACATAGCCGCCGCCAAGGTCCGGCGTGACGCTGGCAGAAAGTTCTGTCGCGTCCCGGCTTCCATATAGCGCGCTTCCTGCAACGATCGGCGACTGGGCGCGAGTGGCGGTCGCCAGCTCGATCGTGCCGGCGACCGCACCGGCGCCAAAGGCGCCCACGCCGCCGCCCCGCGTGACGCGGATGGCCGAGAGCCGATCGGGCACCAGCGCGCTGAAGGGTATATAGCCGAAAAACGGGTCCGCCATCGGCACCCCGTCGAGCAGCACCAGTGTCCGGCTCGACGCGTTGCCGCCCAGTGCGCGCAGGGTCGCGCCCTGCGCCGAAGGGTTCGCCGATCGGCTGTCGGAACGGCGGAACTGCTGGAACCCCGCGACGTCGCCCAGCGCGCTTTCGATCCGGCCGGACGCGCTGTTGGTGAGGCGCGTCCGGTCGATTGTGACCGAGCCATAGGCCGGCGTCCCCGGCGGCAAGGCAAGCCCCTCCCCCGTCACGACGATCGGTCCCACAGCTTCCTTCGGCTCCACGATGTTCGCGTTCGCAGCGTAGGCCGCTCCCAGCCCCATCACAAGACCCCACCCAACAAATCGCATCCGCATCACCACCCCATATGAACCCCGTACGGACTCACAAACTCGACTTAAAGCCCCCCATGTATCGGGCCGACTTGCCGCCCGTTACTAAACACAAAATCCCGGCGGCAAAACCGTGAGCGTTCCGATGCATCGGAACGCGCGCATCTTTGCAAGTGGAGGCAAGGGCGCAATTAGGCTTGAACGCAGGAACAGGCTAATGTCGTTGCTCATTCGTTCGCGCTTCCCGTCGAACGCCACAACGCTTCTTACCCGAAACGTAAAAAGTTGAACCCTGAATATGGGCGTCAATCACCAGGCGACCAACCACAACCGCGTTTCCGCCATGTCCTTTGCCGGTCCTTGTTCTGAAATCCGGCTTTGCCGGAACAGGACCGCACAAGGCGGTTATCTCATTGATTTCTGTCGGAATTTTGGAGCGGGCGAAGGGATTCGAACCCTCGACCCCAACCTTGGCAAGGTTGTGCTCTACCCCTGAGCTACGCCCGCTCTGGCGGCCGGGAGGAAACCCTCTCGGCGGGTGAGGCGTGGCACCTAGCAGCGGTTTTTTGAGAGGGCAAGGGGAGAATCGTGCTTGCATGAAATAAGCCCGATCGGTGCGGCATTTCAGGTTCGCGGGTCCCATATTACCCTCTGACCCGCAACGATCCGGTTTACCGATCTGTCCTGCCGGTTGCATTTTGCTATCATTTCCGCGACCGTGGATCGATTGCCGGCCCGCTTCGTATGGCATGTAAGCCCGTTAGGAAGGACGTTCATGACATCCCAAAGCATCACGCGCCGTGGCCTGTTGCAAGGCAGCGCGGCGGTCGCTGCTGCCGCGCCCGGCTTTGCGGCGGCGGCTCCAAAATCCAGGCCGGGCGGAGGCATGAACATGATTTCGGTGGGTCTGACGATCAACGGCCAGGATGTGCATCTTCAGCTCGATCCGCGCACGACACTGCTCGATGCGCTGCGTGAGCATATGCATCTGACCGGCACGAAAAAGGGATGCGACCATGGCCAGTGCGGCGCGTGCACCGTAATCGTCGAGGGGCGGCGCATCAACAGTTGCCTGACGCTTGCGGTGATGCATGAAGGCGAGAAAGTGACGACGATCGAGGGCCTGGGCACGCCGGACAGGCTGCATCCGATGCAAAAGGCGTTCGTCGTGCATGATGGCTATCAATGCGGCTATTGCACGCCTGGGCAAATTTGTTCGGCGGTGGCAGTGCTGGATGAGATCGAGGCCGGCATTCCGAGCCATGTGACCGACGATCTCGACCATGTCGCCTTTTCCGACACCGAACTGCGCGAGCGGATGAGCGGCAATATCTGCCGGTGCGCCGCCTATCCCAACATCATCGCGGCGATCCGTGACGCCAGCGGCCATAGGGCGGCGGAGGACAAGGCATGAGGCCCTTTACCTATGAACGCGCCACCAGCGTGGAGGGTGCGGCCAAGGCGGCTGCGGCGGTGCAGGGCGCGCGGTTTATCGCCGGCGGGACCAATCTGCTCGACCTCATGAAATTGCAGATCGAGACACCGTCTCATCTGATCGATGTGAATCATCTGGGGCTGGACCGGATCGAGCCGACGCCGGAGGGCGGTCTGCGCATCGGCGCGCATGTGCGCAACACCGATCTGGCGGCCGACAAGGCAGTGCGGCGCGACTATGCGGTGCTGAGCCGCGCGCTGCTGGCCGGCGCGTCGGGGCAGTTGCGCAACAAGGCGACGACGGCGGGCAATCTGCTCCAGCGCACGCGTTGTCCCTATTTCTACGATACGCGCATGCCGTGCAACAAGCGCAAGCCCGGCAGCGGCTGCGGCGCGATCGAGGGGGCGAGCCGGAGCCTGGGCATCATCGGCGTCAGCCACGCGTGCATAGCGCATCATCCGTCGGACATGGCAGTGGCGATGCGGCTGCTCGACGCCACGGTGGATACGGTGGCGGCGAGTGGTGCGCGGCGGTCGATCCCGATCGCCGATTTTCATAGCCTGCCGGGCGAAACGCCGCATATCGAAACGGCGCTGACGCCGGGCGAGATGATTACCTCTGTGACGTTGCCCAGGCCGCTGGTCGGCCGGCATGTCTATCGAAAGGTGCGCGATCGCGCCTCCTACGCCTTTGCGCTGGTGTCGGTCGCGGCGATATTCGGCAAGGACGGGTCGGCGCGCTTCGCGTTTGGCGGTCTGGCGCCCAAACCGTGGCGCGTGGCCGATGCCGATGCGGCGGCAGGCGCGGGGGCGGGTGCGGTAGCTGAAGCAGCGCTGGCAGTCGCGCGACCCACGGCGCAGAATGATTTCAAGAAAGGGCTGACGGCGCGCACGCTCACATCGGTCTTTCGCCAGACGGAGGGCCGGCCATGAAGTTCGATTCGCCCGCCACGACAAGTCCCATCGATCGGGGACGCGTGATCGGCAAGCCGCTCGACCGGATCGACGGTCCGGCGAAGGTGACGGGCACCGCGCCCTATGCCTATGAACGCCACGATGTCGCACCCAACGCTGCCTATGGCTGGATCGTCGGCGCCGACATCGCCAAGGGCAGCATCACCGCGATCGATTCGGGCGCTGCCGAAGCCGCGCCGGGCGTGTTGGCCGTCATCACCCATCGCAATGCCGGGCCGCTCGCCAAGGGCAATTTGAACACCGCGCATCTGCTGGGTGGCCCCGCAATCGAACATTATGATCAGGCGGTGGCGCTGGTCGTCGCCGATACGCTGGAACATGCGCGCGATGCTGCGAAGCTGGTGCGGATCGACTATGCGCCCGCCAAGGGCCGCTTCGATCTGGCGGCCGAGCGGGCAACGGCAGCAAAGGCGCCCGATGGTTTCGGCGGGGCGGCGGATACCGCGGTCGGCGACTTTGCCGGGGCTTTCGCCCGCGCGGCGGTGAAGATCGATCAACATTATACCACGCCCGATCAGAGCCATGCGATGATGGAGCCGCACGCCACCACGGCCGCCTGGAACAACGGCAAGCTGACGCTGTGGACGTCCAACCAGATGGTCGCGTGGACGCTCAAGGATGTCGCCAGGACGCTCGGGATGAAGCCCGAGGATATCAGGCTGGTGTCGCCCTATGTCGGCGGCGGGTTCGGCGCGAAGCTGTGGTTACGCGCCGATGCGGTGCTGGCGGCGCTGGGCGCGCGCGCGGTGGGACGCCCGGTGAAGGTTGCGATTGCGCGGCCGCAAATCCCCAATAATACGACGCACCGGCCGGCGACGATCCAGCGCATCCGTATCGGCGCGGATAAGGATGGCGTGATCGACGCGATCGGGCATGAGACATGGTCGGGCGATCTGCCCGGCGGCGGCGCGGAAATGGCGTCCCAGCAGACCCGCCTGCTTTATCGGGGCGACCATCGCATGACCGCGCACCGGCTGGCGACGTTGGACCTGCCCGAAGGCAATGCGATGCGCGCGCCCGGCGAGGCAGTCGGGCTGCTGGCGCTCGAAGTGGCGATGGATGAGCTGGCGGAAGCCTGCAATCTCGATCCGGTCGAACTGCGCATTCGCAACGACGTGCAATATGATCCCGAAGCCGGGCCGCAGCGTCCCTATTCCAGTCGCAAGCTGGTCGAATGTCTGCGGCAGGGCGCGGATCGCTTCGGCTGGTCGCGGCGCCATGCGAGGCCCGGCCAGGTGCGCGACGGGCGCTGGCTGGTCGGCATGGGCGTGGCGTGCGCCTTTCGCGGCGCGATGACGACGGAGTCCGCCGCGCGGGTGGGGGTGGACGGCTCGGGCCGCGTGATCGTGGAAACCGACATGACCGATATCGGCACCGGCAGCTATACGATCCTTGGCCAGACGGCGGCGGAGATGATGGGGGTCGATCTGGCCGCTGTCACGGTGCGGCTGGGCGACAGCAAATTCCCGGTGTCGGCAGGATCGGGGGGGCAGTGGGGCGCGGCCAGTTCGACGGCGGGCGTCTATGCCGCCTGCGTCGCGCTGCGCCGGATGCTCGCGGAAAAGGCGGGCTTTCCTGCCGACGATGTTTTGTTCGAGGACGGGCTGGTCCGCTTCGGCAACCAGTCGCAGCCACTGGGCAAGCTGGCGACGCGCGAAGGGGTGTGGGCGGAGGAAAAAGCCGAGTTCGGCGATCTGACCAAACGCTATGCGCAGGCGACGTTCGGCGCGCATTTCTGCGAAGTGGGCGTCGATGTCGATACCGCCGAAATCCGCATCCGGCGGATGGGCGGCGTGTTTTCGGCGGGGCGCATCCTCAATCCCAAATCGGCGCGCAGCCAAGTGATCGGCGCGATGACCATGGGCGTGGGCGCGGCGCTGATGGAGGAGTTGACCGTCGATACGCGCTTCGGCTTCTTCGTCAATCACGACATGGCGGAGTATCTCGTGCCGGTGCATGCCGACATTCCGGCGCAGGATATTCTGTTTCTAGACGATCTGGACGACAAGGCGTCGCCGCTCCAGGCGAAGGGCGTGGGCGAACTGGGCATTTGCGGCGCGGGCGCGGCGGTGGCGAATGCCGTCTACAATGCGACCGGAATCCGCCTGCGCGATTATCCGCTGACGATCGACAAGCTGCTGGATCGGGCGAAGGGATCGGCGCTGGTCTGAGTTCCCTGCGCGCTCCGGGTTCAGGCGGGATAGGCGATCGCCATCACCTCATATTCCTTCTCGCCCGCCGGTAGCGCGACGCGGCGTAAATCGCCAATCGCCGCGCCGCGCAGGGCGCGGGCGATGGGCGATCCCCAGCCGATACGCCCCGCATCGACATCGGTTTCGTCATTGCCGACGATGGTCACGGTGCGATGATTGTCATCCTCGTCCGCGATCGTGACGGTCGCGCCGAAATAGACCCGGCTGCGGTCGGCCTGCTCGCGGGGGTCGACCACCTTCGCATCCTTCATCTTTTTCGACAGGCGGCGCAACTGGCCGTCAATCTCGCGCATGCGCTTGCGGCCATAGAGATAATCGCCATTTTCCGAGCGGTCGCCATTGCCCGCTGCCCAGCTCACCACCTCGACGATCGCGGGGCGCTCGGTGCCCAGCAGATGGTCGTATTCGGCGCGCAGCTTCGCAAAGCCCTCTGGCGAGATATAGTTGGGATAGGGGATGGTCATGACGCTCCCCTTATCCTCGGACGGGTCATCGGCGCGACTGAAATTCAGCCGGGCGTTTGTTTGCCCAGATAGCGGCTGAGCACCGCGCTCGTACCCCGGAATTTCGCGCGCTCCGGGTTCATCGCTTCATACACCACGGCATTTTCGAGCACGCGCTGCACATAGTTGCGGGTCTCGAAGATCGGGATTTGCTCGATCCAGCGCAGCATGTCCGCACCGGGCAGGCGCGGGTCGCCATTGGCGGCGAGCCATTTGTTCACATTGCCCGGCCCGGCATTATAGGCGGCGACCGCGAGCGGATAGCTGCCGCCATAATAGTCGAGCATGCGCTGGAAATAGCCCGAACCCAGCATGATGTTGTAGCTTGGATCGTCCAGCGACCCGCCGCCGATGCCGAGCTTGCCCGCCTGCTCCCGCGCCGTGCCGGGCATCAGCTGCATCAGGCCGCGCGCGCCGGCATGACTGACGATCTGCCGGTCAAACTGGCTTTCCTGCCGCGCGATGGCATGGACCATCGTCCAGTTATATTGCGCCGACGGCGGCACGGGCACGCGAGGGAAGGCGGCCTCGCCATAGCCGGTGAGGCCGCTGGAAACGGCGCGGCGGCCGACCATTACGCCCATGTCGGGGCGGCCGATCGACTGGGCCAGTTCGGCGGCGAGATAATGGTCGGTATCGCTGTCGGCATTATTGGCGATGGCGCGGGCGAATTTGCTCTGATCCTCCCAATAGCCCATCTGCCCGAGCGCCCGGACCGCGCGCACCACCGACCGGCCGTTGAAGGCGTCGCGGTCAGCCACCGAAATGGGGACGGCGCGCTCGACGGTGGCGGGCGGCGGGATCGGCCGGCCGAGCCGTTCGAGCGCGAGTTGGCCGTAAAACTGGTCGGGGAATGCGCCCGCCTGCGCGAAATAGCTGTTGGCCGACGCCGGGTCGCCTGCCGCCAGCGCGGCGCGACCGGCCCAATAATAGCCCTTGGACTGGGTCTGCGGCGATTTGGCTCCCATCGCGTAACGGCGGAACATGGCGATCGCATCGCTGGGACGACTGAGATTGTAAAAGGCGGTGCTGCCCGCCAGCCAGGCGAGGCTGGTATAATCGTCGCGCTCGCCGATCGGGCGGTCGCGCACGTCGATGCCGGGCGCATAGGCGTCATCGAGCTTGCTCGCGATACCGTAGGCGAAGCTCCACTGGCTGTCGGCCGCCGATGCGCGGGCCTGCGCCAACAGCGTTTCATACCATTTTTCCGCGTTGGCGGGCCGGAAGCTGACGGTCGCGCGGTTCGCGAGATATTGCCGCGCCGCCACCCAGTTGCCGGTATCGCGCAGCCAGACCGCCTTGTCCGCGATGAAGCCCGCATCGGTCGTGCCGATGCTTTCGGCCGCCTGCATGCGGATCGCGGCGTCGGGCGCCTGGCGGCGGAAGGCGATGCGCGCTTCGAACACCGGGCGGCGCGCGGGCGAGGCATAGGCCAGCATCCGCGTGGCACCGTTCAGGTCCCCGCCCCACAGCAGCGCATCGACGCGCTGGTCATGATCGACGGGCGTGAACGTCGATCCGAACAGCGACAGGAGTCGGGCTTCGTCGGTCGCGCTCAGCGAGCCGCCGATCCATGCGTTGCGCGCGGCGACTCGCGCCTCGTCCATCCGGCCCAGCTGCACGAGCGCCACGGCGTTGCGCGCATGGCCGGTCGCGCTGCGCGCCGGGAAGCGGGCGAAGAAGGCGGTGACCTGACGCGGGTCGAAGCTGTCGGGGTTGATCCCGCCTTCGGCCAGCTTGCGCATCCGGTCCTCGCCCGGCCAGCCGGGATTGGCGATCAGGAAATTGGCGTAGGTGGAAAAACCAAGCCCATCGCTCTGCTGGAGCATGCGCCACTGGCTGATGGTCGCAGCGACCGAGCCGTCCTGCGCCACGCCGATGCGGCTTTGCGCCTGGTTCCAGGGGCTTGGCTGGAGCGGGAGGGTGCTGCCGGGCAGCGGCTGAACCACGGCGCCACGCGGATAAACGGGCGCGGGCGCGCCGGATTCGGTCAGGGGCGATTCGGTCTGGGCGCTCGCACCTGCGGCCAGCAGCAAAAGGGCGATCAACGGCATACGGACAAAGACGGCCTTTCGACGGGGATGGACGTGCATGCTGGACATTATCGTCATTGCATCCTTATCAGGCCCTGAATGACGCGCTATAGCGCCCCGCCGCCATCATGCCGTGGCCGTCCGGGCTTGAGAAGGAGTTTACGCATGTTTTCCGGGT
Source organism: Sphingobium sp. FG11 (assembly GCF_057809915.1). Classification (NCBI taxonomy): domain Bacteria; kingdom Pseudomonadati; phylum Pseudomonadota; class Alphaproteobacteria; order Sphingomonadales; family Sphingobiaceae; genus Sphingobium; species Sphingobium sp. FG11. Next base: position 21,390 of record NZ_JBMDKW010000005.1, on the reverse strand, counting down.
CGATTCCAGCCCTGGTGACGCCCTTTCGCGACAGGGCGATCGACGAGGAGGCATTTCGTGCCTTTGTCGACTGGCAGATCGCGGAAGGATCCAGTGGACTGGTGCCCTGCGGTACGACCGGGGAAAGCGCCACCATGACGGTGGAAGAGCATAATCGCGTCATCGCCATCTGCGTCGACCAGACGGCGGGGCGGGTGCCGGTGATCGCCGGATGCGGCTCCAACGACACGCGGATCGCGCTGGAACATATGTTCGCGGCGCAGGCGGCGGGCGCGGACGCGGCGCTGGTGGTCGCGCCCTATTATAACAAGCCCAATCAGGAGGGCGTTTTCCAGCATTTCGCCTATCTCGCCGAGCGGTGCGATTTACCGATCATCCTCTATAATGTGCCGAGCCGCACCATCACCGATATCGGCGTGCCCGTGATCCACCGGCTGACGCAGGACTATCAGTCGATCGTGGGCATCAAGGACGCCACCGGGAATCTCGGGCGGGTCACCGCGCAACGCTTGGCCAGCGGCCCCGATTTCTGCCAGCTCTCGGGCAATGACGAAACCGCGCTCGGATTCAACGCCATGGGGGGCAGGGGCTGCATCTCCGTTACCGCCAATGTCGCGCCGCGCCTCGTCGCCGATTTTCAGGCTGCGTGCCTTGGTGGCGACTGGGAGGGCGCATTGGCGTTGCAGGATCGTCTCTATCCCCTGCACGATGCCCTGTTCAGCGACTCTTCACCCGGCCCGGTTAAATATGCGCTCTCGCGGGTTCGTTCCGATATGCCCGGCGATGTCAGGCTGCCGATCACCTGGCCGTCCGAATCGAGCCGCGCGGCGGTCGATCGGGCACTGGAGATTGCGGGACTGGTTTGAGACCCTATCTCGAACCGAAAGAATGAGAAGTAGATTTAAAAATGGCCCGCCCCCGTCCTGCCCTGTTCGACAAGAAGAAGATCGTCGCCGAGAACCGGCGCGCGCGCTTCGATTATTTCATCGAGGATGTGTTTGAGGCCGGCATCGCGCTTCAGGGCACCGAAGTGAAGGCGCTGCGCGGTGGCGAAGGCAATATCGCCGAAAGCTATGCCGAGGTGAAGGGCAATCAGGTGTTCCTGGTGAACAGCAACATCCCCGAATATAGCCACGGCAATCGCGAAAATCACACGCCCAAACGGCCGCGCAAGCTGTTGCTGCACGAACGCGAGATCGCGAAAATGCAGGGGGCGGTGGAGCGCAAGGGTATGACGCTCGTGCCGCTGATGGTCTATTTCAACAGCCAGGGCCGCGCCAAGGTCGAACTGGCGCTGGCCAAGGGCAAGCAGACCCACGACAAGCGCGACACGATCAAGGAACGCGACTGGAAGCGGGACCAGCAACGCATCATGCGGGACAAGGGCTGATGAGCAACGGGCAGCGGCGGGGCCGATTGGTCCGGTGGTGGCACGCCAATGCGCCGACCCGCGAATCGCTCGAACATAATCGTTTTATTGCGCCGGTTGCGCATCGGGTGCTGGAACCGTCGCTTTGGCGCTTTACCCGGCGGTCGGTGCCGCGCGGCGTGGCGCTGGGGCTGGTCGTCGGCATCTTCCTGCTAATCCCCGGTATCCAGATTGCGGGCGCGGCGCTGCTGGCCCTGCCGGTGCGCGCGAACATTCCGGTTGCTGCGGCGATGACATTCCTGTCCAACCCCGCGACCACCCCGCTCATCCTGTGGGCTTCGGTCTATATCGGCAACTGGATGCTGGGGCGCACCGCCGATGCGTCTGGCTTCATGGCGCTGGTCAACGATCATGCGAGCATTCGCCAATGGGTCGCCTGGCTGTTGTCGGAAGCCGCGCCCGCGATGTTGCTGGGTCTGGCGCTGATTTCGATCGCGTCGGGCGTAGTGGGATATTTCCTGGCGGACTGGATCTGGCGGCATCGCATGGGCCGGAAATGGCAGGCGCGCAAATTGAGGATTGGCAAGCGGGGCGAAAGCGGCGCATTGGAAGAAATCGCCGCCGTCTGAGGGTGATGCGATCCCACCAAGGGCGCGGGGGCCTTGCATGCTGAGATATGGGCGGTCATGGCCGCACGGATAAATCCCGATGCGGACGACTGGGGGCCGCGCCCCCTGGCCCGCGCCTTCCTGCCCCTCATCATTCTGACGGCGCTGCTGTGCGCCGTCCTGCTTTTCTTTGTCGTCGGCAGCCCGGCGCTGGCCGCCGGTTTCGCCGCGACGGTGCTGGCGATGGCGGCGCTCACGGTATGGGTCCGCCGCATCCTTCCCGCGCCTGCGTCGAGCCGGGAGGCGACCCCGGACTGGACCGTGGCGCGCGCCGCCGCCGATGCCTCCAGCATGGCGATCGCTGTTACCGATCGCGCGGGCCGGCTCGCCTGCGCCAGCGATCTGTTTGGTGAGTGGTTTCCGGGCTATCCCGCGCCGCCCGCTCTCTCTGCCGATGCCGCTTTGTCCGACAGCCTTTCGGCGGCGGCGCGCGCCGCCTGGCGCGATGGCGAGGCGCGGGTGCCGGGCGCCGCCCATGGCGCGTTGCGCCTCGATATCGATATTCAGCGTACCGGCCGGGCGGAGGATTATCTGCTCTGGCGCTTTACCCCGGTGCGCGCGCCAAGTGCGATCGACGATGTCCAGCGGCTGTTGACGGGCGATGCCGGGCGGCAACTCGGCGAGGCCGGGGTCATGGCGGTGATGATCGGTGGCGAGGGACGGATTCGTTGCGCCAACGGCGCTTTCCTGTTGCGCGCCGCCGGACGGATCGACGCCAATATCACCGGGCGGGATTTTGCCGCGCATATGCGGGTGGATGACAAGGCGCGGCTGTTCCTTTCACGCGAGGAGGCGGGCGGATTGCCGCTGCGGCTGTTGCAGGTGCCGCTGCGTCGCGCCAGCCAGCCCGCGCCGGGAAGCGGCTCGACTTCCGTGCAGGACGGACCCATGCTGCTGCTGCTGGTCGATGAGCCGGCGGGGGGTGGGGGCACGTCCGCGCTCTCCTATATCGAAACCCTGTTGTCGCTGCTGCCCTTCGGCCTCGCCATGGCCGATCGTGACGGGCGCATCCTGTTCGTGAACAATGCCTTCGCGCGGGTCGCGGGCCTCAAATCTGGCGAAAAGCCGGTCTATCCGGGCGATCTGGTCGTGCGCGAGGATCAGGCGGCGGTGGCGGATGCCGTGCGACGCTTCGCGGTCGGCCCACAAATGTCGGGCGATGTCGCGGTGCGGATGCGCGATCAGCCGGAGGAGCCGATCGCGCTCAGCCTGGCCGGCGTGCGGGGTCTTGGCGAAGCGGCGGTGCTGCTCAGCCTCAAGGACAATAGCGAGGAAAGCAAGCTCAAGCGCCAGGTCGCCCAGGCGACCAAGATGCAGGCGATCGGCCAGCTAGCCGGCGGCGTCGCCCATGATTTCAATAATATCCTGACCGCGATCATCGGCCATTGCGACCTGATGCTGATGCGCCACACGCCGGGCGACAGCGATTATGACGATGTTCAGCAGATCAAGTCGAACAGCAATCGCGCCGCCGGCCTGACCCGTCAGCTGCTCGCCTTTTCGCGTCAGCAGACGTTGCGTCCGCAGGTGCTGCAACTGCCCGACATCGTGGCCGACGTCTCCAATCTGCTCAAGCGCCTGCTGGGCGAGAATGTAAAGCTGGAAGTCAGCCATGGCCGTAATCTGGGCGCGGTGCGCGCCGATCCGGGGCAGCTAGAGCAGGTGATCGTCAATCTGGCCGTCAACGCACGCGACGCCATGCCCGAAGGCGGCCGGGTGAATATCCAGACCTATGCCGTGCCCGCCGCCAAGGTGCGCGAGATGCGGCAGGATATTCTGCCCGCCGGCGATTATACCGCACTGCGGGTGTCCGACAGTGGCCTCGGCATCCCGCCCGACATATTGTCCAAGATCTTCGAACCCTTCTTCACCACCAAGGAACTGGGCAAGGGCACGGGGCTGGGCCTGTCTACCGTCTATGGCATCGTCAAGCAGTCGGGTGGGTTCATCTTTGCCGAATCCGAACTGGGCCGCGGCGCCAGCTTCATCATCTATCTGCCCGTCTATGCCGGCGCCGATCTGGAAGAGGCGAAGGAGAAGAAGGCGCCGGTCCGACGCAGCGAAACCTGGGGCACAGGCACGGTCCTGCTGGTCGAGGATGAGGATATGGTTCGTGCCGTGGCCGAACGGGCGCTGACGCGGCAGGGCTATAAGGTGCTGACCGCCGCCGATGGCGAACAGGGGCTGGAGGTGCTGGCGGGCGGCGAAAGGATCGACCTGCTCATTTCCGATGTGGTCATGCCCAATATGGACGGCCCGGCGATGGTCGCGCAGGCGCGGCGGGCGCGTCCCGACCTGCCGGTGCTGTTCATGTCGGGTTATGCCGAGGAGCAGCTGCGCAAGTCGATCGACATCGCCAATGTCGTCTTTCTGCCGAAGCCCTTCTCCGTCAGCCAGCTCGCCGAAGCGGCGCGCGACGCACTGGCGATGCAGCCTCCCGCGCCGTAAGATTGCCGTCGATCAATCTGTTTATGCTGTGCAAAAGGGGAGCGATGCGATAGCGAAGCGGAACGATTAACAAGGGGCAGCAGGCATGTCGGACGGCAAATCCATCCTGATCGTCGAAGACGAAGCGATGATCGGCATGATGCTAGAAGATTATCTCGATACGCTGGGATATCGGCTGCACGCGGTCGCGTCCTCGGTCGACGAGGCGTGCGCGCATGCCCGTGAGGGCGGCTTCGACGCGGCGCTGGTCGATTGTAATCTCCATGGAGAAAAGAGCTGGCCCGTCGCTGACATATTGGTCGCCCAGAGCATTCCGTTCATTTTCGCGACCGGGGGCATCGCCGATGACCTGCCCTCGGCGCATGCTGGCCGGCCGACGCTGGCCAAGCCCTTCACCATCGGCGCGGTTGAGCGCGCCCTAGACAAGGTATTGGGCGCGGAATAGGAAAATTCCGTTCCCCTCTTGTTCCATAAGAACAAAAGCGATACATGATGGGCAGGCGCCGACGAATCGGCGCTCTCCGCTTGACAGGAGGCGAGGCCCATGACCGCAATGCTCTCACTCATCGATTCCAAAAAGACAGGGACCATGGACAGACAGAAAGCATTGGATGCCGCGCTCGCCCAGATTGACCGGGCGTTCGGCAAGGGTTCGGCCATGAAGCTTGGCAGCCGCGAGAAGATCGAGATCGAGGCGATTTCGACGGGTTCTTTGGGGCTGGATATCGCGCTCGGTATTGGTGGCCTGCCCAAGGGGCGAATCATCGAGATTTACGGCCCGGAAAGCTCGGGAAAGACCACGCTCGCGCTGCATGCCATCGCCGAAGCGCAGAAAAATGGTGGCACCGCTGCCTTTGTCGATGCCGAACATGCGCTCGATCCGGGTTATGCGAAGAAGCTGGGCGTCGACATTGACGAACTGATCGTGTCGCAGCCGGACACTGGCGAGCAGGCGCTGGAGATCGTCGATACGCTGGTGCGTTCGAACGCGATCGACGTGCTGGTGATCGATTCCGTTGCGGCGCTGGTGCCGCGCGCGGAAATCGAGGGCGAGATGGGCGACAGCCATGTCGGCCTTCAGGCCCGTCTGATGAGCCAGGCGCTGCGCAAGCTGACAGGATCGATCTCGCGGTCGAAATGCATGGTGATCTTCATCAACCAGGTGCGCATGAAGATCGGCGTGATGTATGGCAATCCGGAAACCACGACCGGCGGCAACGCGCTCAAATTCTATGCCAGCGTCCGCCTCGACATTCGGCGCACGGGCCAGATCAAGGACCGTGATGATATCGTCGGCAATGCGACGCGGGTGAAGGTGGTCAAGAACAAGGTCGCGCCGCCGTTCAAGCAGGTCGAATTCGACATCATGTATGGTGAAGGCATTTCCAAGATCGGCGAGATACTGGATCTGGGGGTCAAGGCGGGCATCGTCGAGAAATCGGGCGCCTGGTTCTCCTATGACTCGATCCGCATCGGTCAGGGCCGGGAAAATTCCAAGACATTCCTCAAGGAACATCCCGAATTGGCTGATCGCCTGGAAAAGGCGATCCGGGGAAAGACCGAGGAAGTCGCCGAAGCGTTGATGACCGGACCCGAAGCGGAGGATGATGGCGAATAGGCGCTGATCGCTGCCCGGCGCGATCATCCGAGCAGAGTATCGGCTCGGCATCGCCTGCCTGCCGCTTCACGCACTGAAAAGGCCCGCCGCGCGATGCTTCGCCGGCGGGCCTTTTACCATCACGGGATACGGCCACGCATCGCTGCGGGAGAGGCGAGACAGCGGCTCGCAGCTCTGATAGGATCGCTGACGAGAGCGTATAATAACGCGCCGGTCGTCGTTTAATGGCGGCACCTCGCCGTAAGTCCATCCAACATTATTCCTGAGCCACGACGCGCGCGCGGAACGTGCGCAGACGCGGCTGGTTGTGCCGCCGAACAAGGGAAGGAACATCATGCGCCTCGCGATCGAAGCGATCCTGAATTATGATTTCAGCGAGCCGACCGACGTGCTGCTCGCGGTCGAGGCCGCGGCGCTCCCGGACCAGCGCCTTATCGATCAATCCATGATCATCGACAATGCGGGACCACTCACCAACCTGACCGGGGGCAGCGGCATCGGCCGGCGCACCTGGACGCGCAGTGCAACGGGGCGAATGCTGACCACCTATCGCGCGACGATCGACGTGGAGCGCCGTGCGGTCGATATTGCGTCGCTCAACAAAAGCCCGCTCCCCAGCCTGCCTGAGGATGTGCTGCCCTTTATCTGGCCGAGCCGCTATTGCGAAGCCGACCGCTTCGTCAGCTTCGTGTGCGGGCATTTCCAGGGGCTGGAGGGCGGCGCGCTGGTGCAGGCGCTGGTCGCCTGGGTCCACGACAATCTGCAATATGTGTCCGGAAGTTCGGACGGCAACACAACCGCCGCCGATACCTTCGTATCGCAGCAGGGTGTGTGCCGCGACTATGCGCATCTGACCGCCGCCCTAATCCGGTCGCGCGACATCCCCGCGCGCCTCGTTTCGGTCTATGCGCTCGGCCTCGACCCGCCGGATTTTCACGCGGTGGTCGAAGTGTGGCTCGATGGCGCCTGGCATCTGGTCGATGCCACCGGCCTCGCGCCGATCGAGGGTATGGCGCGGATCGCGGTGGGCCGCGACGCCACCGACATCGCCTTTATGACCGCCTTTGGCGGCGCGATGATGAACGAACAATCGATCACGGTGCGCCGGGTGGATGAGGACCCGGTCTGATCCCCAGTGCGGGGGGATATTTCGCCGGTCTGGGAATCATATGCTCCTCACCGGAACCCAATATCACATGCGCTGTGGCCAATATCGCCGATGTAGCCCCGCGACATGCGAATATATCGCGTGGCCGGAGATGCTCGATTCCAACTCTTCGCGCCCTGAATATCCGACCATCGAGGCCCATGGCCGCGCCCCGGCCGCGTTACCCGCCGCAAGATCGGGCCGCTGACCTTCGGGGACAGGGTATCCATAAAAGCCGTTCGGCCTGATCGGGGTCGGCGCTGATCCGGGGCGCATGATCCAATATCATGGTGAGGCGCCTCGCGCCGTCGAACCGGGGCTAGGCGGGCAATCCTTGCGCGCGGGGCGGCTTGAACCGATCCGCGCGGCCAAACGGGATGCCCGTGAAAATCCTGATGCCCTCGCGAATCGTCCCCCGCACGACGCCGTCCGCCGTCGTGACGTCGGACGAGGCGACCGATATCGCGGCGGCGACCGGACGGGTTGCAAGGGCCAGGAGCAGAGACATAAAAGCGCGCAACGCATCGCGCCGAACGATTTCAGGCATAGATGCTCCCGACCCCAGGAAGGCCCCTATCCATACCGGTCCTTTTGCGGGTCGCCTAGCGCTTCGTTCAGGGGTGACTGCGACCCCGCCGTACAGGCTTCCTGAGGAATGCCGGGTGCCCGCACGCCCGGCATTCCTCCATGGACGGATCGGCTCAGCGATTGGGCGCGAGCAGTTCCACGATGCGCATGTCGGTGCTTCTGTCGGGTGCGACGGGTTTGAAGCAGACATGGTCCGCCCCGGCGTCGAGATGCGCCTGTATCCGCTTGCGCAAGGCGCTTTCATCGCCCCAGGCAATGATCGAGTCGATCAGATGGTCCGAACCGCCATTGGTGAAATCATCATCGCTAAAGCCCATGGCGCGCCATGAGTTCAGATAATTGTCGAGGCCAAGATACAGTTCGAGTTCTGCCCTGCCGATGGCACGGGCGGTTGCGGGGTCGGTTTCCAGAATCAGCTTCTGTTCGACGCACAGCAGCTTGCCGGAACCCAGGATTGCGCGCGCCTGTGCGGTATGCTCGGGCGTCACGTTGAACGGGTGCGCGCCATCAGCCTCGTCACGCGACAATTCGAGCATCTTGCCCCGCAGCGCGGCCAGCAGGATCGGCGTCTTTACGGCTGGAGGCGCCGCATTATAGGGCGCCTGCGCTATGCCTTTGAGATAGGCCCGCATCGTTGCGATGGGCTTGGTATAATCATGCCCCCGCATGCCTTCCACGGCGACGGCATGGGATACACCCAGCCCCATGATGAAACGGCCGCCCGACCACTCGCTTAACGCGGTAGCCGCCGCATTCGAGGCGACCGGATCGCGCGAATAAATGGATGAAATGCCGGTCGCAGCGACCAGGGTGGTGGTGCTGGCGAGCACCAGAGCCGATGCGACGAACGAATCCCGGCCAAAGCCATCGGGCAGCCAGAGCGAGCTATAGCCCAGTTCTTCCACGCGGCGCGCGAATTTCGTGATGCGGTCCGCCGTGGCCAGCCCGCGTTGCGCGGAATTTTCGTCCTCGAAAAAGCCGATTGGCCCATCGAGGCCGACCCACACGCCCATCTTGCCCAATTTCATTCCCAAAAATCCTTATGCATCTGAAAGGCTGCTCGTTCTTTCTCCGACGGAGAAAGCCATGGCCTGCGGGACCGTGGTTTCCTCGATTCGGAACGGGGCGGGCATAGCCGGAATGTGTGTGCTGGCAAATCCATGGCGATTCGGCCCTTTACCGTGCCTGCGCGCAGGATGCGGGAGATCAGGCCGGGAACAGAGCGATCAGCCGGGCGAGCGCGCTCTTCACCGCTACCCGCTGCGCCTTGTCCGGCGACATGCCGAGCCGCACGATCGTCAGGCGCTGACGCGGCGCGACGAGGATATATTGCCCACCATGGCCAACACAACCAAACAAGTTCGCAGGCGCTTCGTCCGGCATCAGCGCGCTCTCTTCGCTTTTGCGATTGAGCCAGAGATGCCCTCCATAAGCCGGGTTCAGCGCCGAGGGTGAGCGCATGAAGGCGATCCATTTTTCCGGCACGATCTGATGCCCGGCGGGGCCGCGCCCATGGTTGCGCAGCAACTCGCCGAAGCGGGCATAATCCCGCGCGGTCATATGCAGGAAGCCGCCGCCGATCATCGTCCCGCGCGCATCATATTCCGGCGTGAGGCTGGAGAGGCCTGCGGTCTGTTTCAGCCGGCCGTCGATGAAGGTCTGCATCGCCAGCCGCCGCGCGTCCGGATCGTCGCTGGCGGTTAGCTGCCGCGTCATCAGGTCGGCGAGGATCATCGTATTGCCGCTGCTGTAGGAAAAGACGATGCCCGGCGGATCGGCGACCGGCTGCGATTCGGCGAAGCGCCCCATATCGGACGCGCCATCGGTGAAGAACATGCGGTTGGTGTCCGCGCTGGCGATCGGCTCGGCATCCTCGCTATGATCAAGCCCGGACGCCATGGTCAGCAATTGGCGCAGCGTGATCCGCCCGCGCGGGTCGCCCGGCTGGCTCCATGCCGCCACCGGCACCGGCGCATCCAGCGCCAGCCGCCCGTCCGACACCATGAGGCCCACCAGCACCGCCGTCACGCTTTTCGCGATCGACCAGCCGAGCAGTTTCGTGTCCGGGCCAAAACCGGGCGCATAGCGTTCGGCGACGACCTGCCCGTCGCGCATGACGACGAGCGCGCGGGTTTCCCCGGTCGCGCCCTCCTCGAACAACGGATCGATCGCCTGCCGCAGCGCGGCATCGCTGACGCCCGCGCCGGCGGCGACGCGATAGAGCGGCTGCGGGTCGGCGGCGCGCACGGCCATCGCCCCCGCCACGGCCATCGCCAGTAGCGCGCCCGCGACGCCAAGGCGCTTTACGATTCGTCGGTCCCGTTTCATAAGCCGGCGCCCTTAGAGCATTGCAAGTAAGGCTGGCTACCGCTTTTACCGCTGCCAAATGGGGGCGGGGCCGATCAGGGTTGGACGAAAAAACATGGCGAATCAAAGACGATGGGTCAGTGCTGCGGCTATCATGCTGCTGGCGCTGTGCGCGCTGCTGGCCTGGAATTGGGCAGCGTTCCGCGCGCGCGCGGAACTGGGCGCGGCCTTTGGCGCGCGCGTTACCTGCTCCTGCCGCTATGTCGAGGGCCGCGCGATGGGCAGTTGCAAGGCCGACAAGGAGCCGGGCATGGCGCTCGTGGCGCTGACCGATCATGCCGATGAAAGGCGGGTCGAGGCCAGCGTGCCGCTGCTCGCGTCGCGATCGGCGCGCTATCGCCCAGGCTGGGGATGCCTGCTCGATCCCATGCCCTGATCCACCACGCTGGTCATGTTGGTCAGTGCGCTGCGGCGATCTGCTCTCAAGCTGGGTCGGCGGGACATACAGGCGATCGCGGGATCATCTGGCGAAGCACCAACATCGCCCTGTTCGAAGCGGGCGTCGCCTATGAAGGGCTGACCCTCGCCACCGCTGATTTCGGCGAAGCCGTGAACGCCGTCATGGAAAAGCGTCGACCGCAATTTACGGGCGAATGAACGCAGCGGCGCGTTGACTCGCCGGTCCTCCCCCGCCATTATGGTATGTAGACTTATCATAGTGACGTGAACCTTTGGAGTCGTGGAGAGGACCGGATGGACAGTGATTTGGAAGCGCGGCTGCGTCTCGCGCTCGACCGGCAGGACATCGAGCATGTTCTCAAGCTCTACTGCCGCGCCATCGACCGCTGCGACATCGATTTGCTCAAAAGCATTTATCACCCGGACGGCACCGACGATCATGGCTCCTTCTCCGGCAATGCCATGGACTTTGCCGACTTCATCATCCCGGCCCTGCGCGAAGGGATAGTGGACGGCGTGCACACAGTCACCCACTGCACGATCGAGGTCGAGGGCGATTTCGCGACCTCCGAATCCTATTACTGGGCCTATCAGCGCGCCCATGGCGGCGAGGCGGCGGTGACCGCTTTCTTCGGTCCCGATTACACCGCCCGGTGCAAGGCGGATGGCTCGATCGACCAGTATCACGACTATTATTGCGGCGGCCGCTATATCGACCTGTTCGAGCGGCGCGACGGCCAGTGGAAAGTCCTGCGCCGCAAGATCACCAACGAATGGAACGATATTCGCCCCAGCACCCGCATCACCGATCAGGGCAGCGTCGCCCTGTTCAACCTGCCGGGCGCGCGCGATCGATCGGACCCGGTCTACCAGAACCGCGTCCCCGTCCCCGCCTGATCGATCACTGGAGTAGACCACATGTCCCATGATTATGATGTCATCGTGATCGGATCAGGCGCGGCCGGCATGTCCGCCGCGATCGAGGCGAAGCTCGCCGGCGCCAGCGTCATGGTGCTGGAGGCCGACGATCATCTGGGCGGCGCGACGCGCAACAGCACCGGCGTCGTCTATGCCTGCAACAGCAGCACCCAGAAGGAAAAGGGGATCGAGGACAGCGCCGATGCCGTCTACGATTATATCATGACGCTGAACCAGCATGCGGTGCGGCCCGACCTGATCCGCTACTATGCCGATCAGTCCGGGGAAATGCTGGACTGGCTGAAGGAGAAGGGCGTCGCGTTTCCCGCCAACATGCTGGTCCATTCCGATGTGACCGACGTGCAGCGCGGCCACACCTCCAGCACCTTTGGCCTTGGCATCGCCGATGCGCTCATCAACCGCGCCGGTGCGCTCGGCGTCGAGACGGCGCTCGGCACGCGGGTCGAATCGCTGATCGTCGAGGATGGCCGGGTCATCGGCATCCGGGCGCTCGGCATGGAATTGCGCGCGCCAAGCGTCGTGATCGCCAGCGGCGGCTTTGGCAACAGCCCGGACATGCTGGCCAAATGGTATCCCACCGCCGCCTTCCACGGCGAGCGCACCTGGGCCGTCCATCGCGATGCGCCCTTCATCCTGGGCGACGGCATCACGCTCGGTCAGGCGGTCGGCGCGGAGATCACCGGCTATGACACCGGCCTGCTCAACCCCAGCCCCTGTTTCGACAGCCGCCATGTCGAGGCGTTTCTGCCGCCATGGGTCATCGCCGTGAACAAGCATGGCAAGCGCTTCATGGCAGAATGGAACAGCTACGCCGTCGCCGGCTATCTGATGAACGAGCAGCCCGATCAGGTTTGCTGGGCGATCTTCGATCATCAGGCGATGCTCGATAATGGCGACGACCTGTCCTATGCAGACCCCTATAATAGCGGCCTCGCCACATCGAGCTGGGAAGAGATCACTATCACCCGCGAGGTGGAAAAGGGCGTCGCCTTCCGCGCCGACAGCATCGCGGAGGTCGCGAGGCTCGCGGGGCTGGACCCCGAAGCGGTCGGCGAGACCGTCCGCCGCTACAATGCAAGCGTCGAGATCGACGGCACCGACCGCGATTTCCACAAGGACGGCAACGGCCACGCCCTGCCCGCGATCAGGAACGGCCCCTTCTACGCGGTCGAGGTGCGCGCCGCGATCGTCGGCTTCACCGCCGCCGGTCTCGATATCAGCGCCGATTGCGAGGTGCGCGATACGCGCGGCCGCGTGATCGAGGGTCTGTATGCCGCGGGCGAAGTCGTCGGCTGCTTCCATGGCAAGCGCTATGCGGGCGGCGGCACCAGCATCGGCAGTTCGGTCGTGTTCGGCCGCCGCGCGGGCACGGTCGCGGCGCAACATGCCCTGACCGCGCCTGTCCCGGCCTGACCGGCAAGGGCTATGTCAGATCGCGATGCCGCCATCGACGCACTGCTCGACAGGGAGGCGCTGGGCGATCTCGCCACGCGCTATGCCCGCGCCATCGACCGGCACGATCAGGATCTGCTACGTTCGGTCTATCATGACGATGCGATCGACGATCATGGCGTCGTTTTTTGCGACAAGGCGGCGGTGTTTGTGGCGCAAATGCCGCAACTCATGGCGCCTTTCGTCCTCACCGCCCATCACCTGACCAACCAGTCCTACAGGATCGACGGCGACCGGGCCGACGGCGAACTCTATTTCATCGCCTATCATCGCACCCATGCGCCGGACGAGAAGCATCTTGTCGTATTGGGCCGCTATCTCGACAATTATGTACGGCGCGGCGGCGCCTGGAAGATCGCGCACCGCCGTCTGGTGTGGGACAGCTTCATCACGCTCGACGCCGGAGCCGGGGACATGGCCCAGCTGGCGGCGCTGGGCGTCATGGGTGGAACGGCAGACGACCGCTCTTACGAGGCTTTGCCGCTGATGGGGCGGGGTCGCTGAGCGCTAACCCTGATCGCCCTCGTCCACCGGATATTGCAACGCTTCCTGCGCCAGCGACGCGACCAGTTCGCCGGCCCGATTATAGACGAAGCCGCGCGCCATATTGACGCCATTCTGCGCATTGGGTCCTTCGGTCTCAAACAGCAGCCAGTCGTCGCACCGCATATCGCGATGAAACCAGATGCAGTGATCGAGGCTCGCGACGAACAGATGCGGGCCGGGCAATGCGACCGTGTGTCGCGCCAGCGGGGCGCCCGCGAACAGAAAATCCGACAGAAATGTGAAAATCTGGCGATGCGTCGCCGGATCGTCGACCCGCTCCGCCCCCGGCGCGCGCAACCAGTAATGGCGTTTGGCGTCCGCCACGGTCTCGACATAGCCGGCAGGGGCCGGGCATGCGCACCTCGATCGGATAATGGCCCTTGAACAAAGCCGCGTAACGCTGATTTTCAGCCCCGATCACCGCGTCGAACGCGCTTTCGTCCAGCGCATTTTCAGGATCGAAGGGCACGGACATCGCCCGCTGATGACTGAAGCCCGCGATCGGCGTTCGATAGGAACATTCCATCGTGAAGATGATCTGATCGTCCTGCCGCGCGACGACCCGGCGAGTCGAAAACCGCCCTCCGTCGCGCGTCCGTTCGACCGCATAGTCGATCGGCGACGCAGCGCTACCCGCGCGCAGAAAATAGCAGTGCAGCGAATGCACCGTGCGCCCCGGCGTCGTGCGGTCGGCCGCCTGCAACGCCTGGGCGACGATCTGTCCACCAAACAGCGCGCGATAGGCGTTAGGCTGGTTATGGCGATTGCGGAACCGGTCCGGCGCGACCTCGTCCATTTCGAGCAGGGTCACGATATCCCGGCTCCATCGCCCGTCGAAAATATTCTCGTCAAAACTGCGCATCAAGCCGCGTGCCCTTCCATACTTTCTTCCCTATAGGCAATATCAATATGATATGCTAGCAAACTATTAAGCGCCATGGTCGAGAGAGAGATGATGCAGTCAGTCTATAGCGAGCAGGACGGCGTGACCGAGAAACCCAACATCGGCCATCATTACCGGCGACTGTTCGTGATCGCCCGCCAGTTCGGCGATGCAGACCCTGCATGGCGACCGCTTCGCCCGCGGAGTGAATGATGGCCCGCTGGCAGCCTGAGCCGCAAGGGCGGGAAAGCGGATCAGATCCGCGTGATCGTCAGTCCGCCATCGACGATCAGCGTTTGCCCGGTGACATGACGGGCCGCTTGCGACGCCATGAATGCCACCGCCCCGGCAATATCCTCGGGTTCGGCAATCCGCTGCAGCGCCGATCCGCCGGTGGCCTTTTCACGGAAGCCGGGCTTGTCGAGCAAGGCCCGGATCATGTCGGTGGCGGTGGTGCCGGGCGCCACCGCATTGACCCGCACGCCGCGATCCCCCCATTCGACCGCGAGTTGCCGCACCATCTGCTCCAGCGCCGCCTTCGACACGCCATAGACGCCGCTGCCAGCGAAGGCGACATGGGCATTGACCGACGATATGCACACCATCGCGCCGCCGCCCCGCGCCGCCACATGGGGCAGGCCAAGCCGCGCGAGCCGCAGCGGGCCGCCGACATTCATGTCCATGACCTTGGCCCAACTCGCCTCCGTCAGCTCGGTCAGCGGATCGAACACCGGGTTTGTCGCCGCATTGGCGACCAAGATGTCGATGCCGCCAAAGGCCGCGAGCGCGCCGTCGATCAGCCGCGCCAGATCCTCTTGCGATGCCGCATGACCGGGGATGGCGACACACGCATGACCTTCCTCGCGCATCTGCCGCTCTACCGCCGCACAGGCTTCCGCCTTGCGCGACAGGAGCGCGACGCTCGCGCCCTGCTGCGCCAGAAGTCGCGCGGTGGCGAGGCCGATGCCGCGCGTGCCGCCGGTGATGACGGCGACTTTGCCCACGAACGGCCGGGCGGTGTCGATGACGGTCGGCACTATAAACATCTCCTACACTATGCCCCGATCAGCGGTGGCGATGAATTTCGATGTCTGAACCCATAGAGCGAGAAACCGGAATGGACACGGCCAAAGTCGACCAGATCAAGGCATGCTATGCGCGCGACCAGCGGGAAGACCCCCAGGCCGTCCATCCCGGCGACATCCCCTGGCGCTATGAAGCGATCACGCCGCAATGGATGACCCATATATTGTGCAAGGACCATCCGGGCGCGGAGGTCGTCGCCGTACGGCTGGACGTGCCGGATTCGGGCACCTCCAACCGCCGCCGCATCTTCATCGACTATAATGACGCCGGCAATGCCGGGGGCCTGCCCCGGTCGGTTTTCTGCAAGGCGACGGTCGATCTGCTCAACCGGCTGCTGCTCTCGACCTCGGCCCTGTTGAGCGAGACGACATTCTACAACCGGATTCGCCCCCAGCTCGCCATCGAAGCGCCGCAAGCGCTGCTGGCGGTCTATGATCCCCTGTCCTTTGCCTCGATCGTGATGCTGGAGGATCTGGGCGACAGCGTCACCTTCTGCGATCATCATACACAGATGACGCGCGAGCGCGTGCGGGACCAGTTGACCGTGCTGGCGACGCTGCACGGCCATTTCTACCGCTCGCCGCAGCTTGATGCGGAATTGGGGCATATGTTCCGCTATGATGATCGCTTCGCCGCGCTCGACCGCGACCATGACTTCAAATCCATGTGCGAGGCCGGCCTGCTGGCGGCGGCGGACGTCGTTCCCGCCCGGCTGATGGCGCGCGCGGCGGAGATATGGTCGGCAACGCGTCGCGCGTCGGCGCGCCACGCCGAACTGCCGCTCACCATCACCCATGGCGACGTCCATCTGAAAAACTGGTACGTCACGCGCGACGGGCGAATGGGGCTGAGCGACTGGCAAGTGACGTCGAAAGGCCACTGGTCGCGCGACGTCGCGTACACGATTTCCACCGCGCTGACCGTCGATCAGCGGCGGGCCTGGGAAAAGGACCTGCTGCTTTATTATCTCGATGCCTTCACGGCCGCAGGGGGCGAGTCGGTCCCTTCGAGGAGGCGTGGCTCAATTACCGCCAGCAGCTGCTCACGACGCTCGCCTGGTGGACGATGACGCTGACGCCCGGCGACGACCTGCCCGACATGCAGCCGCGCGACATCACGCTTAATTTCATCGGCCGCATCGCCACGGCGATCGACGATCTCGACGCGCTCGATAGCCTGCGCTGAGTTGGCGGCTATGAGCGCTTATGGTATGGTACTACACTATAAGGGCGAATGACGGCCCGAAACGCTCGCGAATCGGAGAGAAATGAGATGGCGACTGCCGCTAAAGTGAGAGGCTATGGTTCTGCGGAGCGTCCGCTCGCGACCGAAATGTGGCAGCGCGAGGCGCATGGGCCAAACCATCCCGCGCTGGTGGAGCATGGCAATTTCGAGCCGGACAATCATCATGTCGATCATGCCCGCTATTTCGATCCCGCCCGCGCACAAGACGAATATGACCATGTCTGGACCGACAACTGGCTGCTCGTCTGTCGGGAGGAGGATATTCCGCAGGTCGGCGACCGCGTGCCCCTGACGATCGGCCCGCACAGCTATTTCATCGTGCGCTCCGCCCCCGACGCGTTCAAGGCGTTCCACAATAGCTGCCTGCATCGCGGCACGATGCTGTGCGCCAAGAGCGAGTCCGCCGCGACCATCCGTTGTCCCTATCATGCGTGGGAATGGAATATCGACGGGCGGTTGAAGGCGATCCCCAGCCATTGGGATTTCCCGGACATCACTCGCCTCAACGGATCGCTGCCCGAAATCCGGCTCGAACGCTGGGGCGGCTTCCTGTTCGTCAATGCCAATGCGGACGCCGCGCCGTTAATCGATGCGCTTGGCCCGATTCCGAAGCATTTCGAGCAGTTCGCGCCCGAAAAACGCTATACGGGCGCGCGCTTCCGTAAGCGCGTCCGCGCCAACTGGAAGATCACGCAGGAGGCATTTCAGGAAGCCTATCATCTCTATTCCACGCATCCCGAAGCCGTGCCCTTTACCGGCGACAGCCAGGGCGCCTATGAAATCTGGCGCAGCGACGCCGGTCATGTCGGGCGAAACCTGACCTGCGCGGCCGTTCCCAGCATGTTCGCGCCCAGCGAGGACAACTCGCTCAAGGCGGGCGTGATGCTGGCGCAGGGCATGATCGGCTGGCACTATCCGGACGAACCCGAACCCGTGCTGGAAGAACAGGGCGATATCCGCGCGCAGCTTGGCGCATGGCATCGCGAAGTCGCCTCGCGCTTCTATGGACGGCGGATCGACCTTCCCGACGCGCTCATGCTCGATAGCCCGCTCTATTTCTTCTATCCGCACAGCTGTTTCTGGCTGAGCGAAGGGGTGCCCTTCGTCTATCAGTTCCTGCCGCATGAGACCGACCCGGAAATGAGCTATTTCGACGTGCGCCTGCTATTGCCTTGCCCGGAAGAAGGCCCGGCGCCGCCCGCCGCGCCAGCCATCGAGCTGGACGCGGATCAGGGCGTGTACGCCCATTGTCCGGGCTTCGGATTCCTCGGCTATATCTTCGATCAGGACATGTCGAACATGCCGCTTATTCAGAAGGGCGCGCATTCGGCGGATCCGGAAAAACCCTTTACGCGGCTCGGCGCGTATCAGGAGATGATCATCCAGCACTGGAATGCGGTGATGGACGAACAGATCGCGCGCGGCAAGGCCGCACGTCCATAATCATATAATATGCAAAAGGGTGGCCGCCGACACCCGAAGCGTCGGCAGCCACCCTTTTCATCTGGTTCTATCAGGAGTCGCCGCCGACTGCCCTCGCCCGTAATCAGCGCGAGCGCTCGACTTCCTTCCTGGTGAGCCTGGTGGTGACGACCCCGCCCTCGACCGCCAACCGATCGGCGTTCAGCGTGACCAGGCGGCTGCCCATGATGATCCGAATGGCGCTCACGCTCTTGTCCTCGCCCGTCAGCACACGATTGACCAGGCCGATATCCTGCCCGTCGGACGAAACCACCCTGGCATTGCGCGCAATGTTCAGGGGTTCGGCGTGCGCCGTTACCGTGGCCGTCAATGCACAGGCTGCCAACAACAATGTCCGTATCTTCATTCAATCACTCCTCAATTTTCACGCCTCGGGCGCGCTACGCGCCCTGCGGCAGCGAGAAACGCTGCTGGGGGTTGCGCCCTTCACGATAAAGGTGGCTGGCACCATCACGGCTCATGGCCCCATTTCCCTCGATAGCTGATCGCCATTTGATAGGCTTGCCTATGGTATTGTAGCAGACTATCGTCAAGATAAAGTTGGCGTGACAGGTGCGGTTATCGCTACCGCCGGACGAATACAGGAGAGGGACGATGGCGCAAAGCTACGACTATGTCATCATCGGCGCGGGATCGGCCGGCTGCGTCCTCGCCAACCGCCTGTCGCAAAACCCCGCCCATCGCGTGCTGCTGCTGGAGGCGGGCGGCGAGAACCGGAATTTCCTCGTCAACATGCCCAAGGGCATCGGCAAGCTCGTCACCGATCCCAATCACACCTGGTCCTATCCGGTAGGCCCCGCCGACGCGCCGTCGGAAACCTGGCAGCGCGGGCGCGGTCTTGGCGGATCATCGGCGATCAACGGAATGATTTATGTGCGCGGCCAGCCGCAGGATTTCGACATATGGGAACGCGAGGCCGGGTCCGACTGGTCCTGGGCGCGGATGAAGCAGGCTTATCGTTCGATCGAGGATCATGAGCTGGGGGATGACGGCGTGCGCGGCGTCGGCGGCCCCGTCCACATAACGACCAATAAATTCCGTTATCCGCTGGCCGAACATGCGATCGAGGCGGGCGTTCAGATGGGCCTGCCGCGCCATTATGAAGACCTCAATCGGGAGGATCAGGAAGGCGTCGGCTATTATTGCTACACCATCAGGAAGGGCGTGCGGCAAAGCGCCGCGCTCGCCTTTCTGGAGCCGGTGCGCCATCGGCCCAATCTCGATGTCGTGACCAATGTCCATGCCGACCGCATCCGTTTCGACGGCAAGCGCGCGGTCGGCGTGGACTGCCGGGTCGGCGGACGGCTCACACGCTATGCCTGCCACGGCGAAATCATCATCAGCGTCGGGACGATCGCCTCGCCCAAACTGCTGCAACTGTCCGGCATCGGCCCGGCGGCGCTGCTGCAAGACCATGGCATCGATGTCGTCCACGACAGCCCGGATGTCGGCGGCCGCATCCTCGAACATCTCGGAATGATGATGACCTACCGGCTCAAGGGCGGCGAAAGGGGCATCAATCACCGGCTGCGGGGCCTGGGCCTCGCCGCCAGCGTTGCACAATATCTCATCGCCAAATCCGGCCCGCTCGCCAATGGCGCGATGGAAGTGGGCGCGTTCATCAGGACCAATCCGAATGAACCGCGCCCCAATGCGCAGCTCTATATCAGCGGCTGGACGCTCGACATCCCCGAGGAGCGGGACAAGGACACGGTCGCCCCGATGCAATCGGTCCAGCGCGAACCGGGCATGAGCTTTACCGCGCAGCTTCTTGGCCTCGACAGCGAAAGCCGGATCGAAATCACCGCAGCGGACCCGGACGCGCCACTGTCGATCACGCCCGACTGGCTAGCAAGCGAGCATGACCAGCGCGCCGCTATCGAACTGGTGCGCTATATCCGCGCCTATGTCGGCCAGCCCGCGCTGGCCCCCTTCATCGGACCGGAAATCGCGCCCGGCGCGCGGCACGCCAGCGATGAGGAAATATTGGCGATCGTGCGGAAGATCGCGCTCTGCGGCACGCATGCGGTGCGCAGTTGCCGGATGGGGCATGACGCCGGATCGGTCGTCGACGAGCGCGCCCGCGTGCGCGGCGTCCACGGTCTGCGCGTCGTCGACTGTTCGATCATGCCCGGTCTCATTTCGGGCAATACCAACGGGCCGGCGATGGCGACAGGCTGGCGTGCGGCCGACCTGATTCTGGAGGATGCGCAGCTTCGCAACGCCGCGTGAGGGGATAGGTGCCGGGGCATAACGCCCCGCTCTCATCCCTCACAGCGCCCTGATCGCCGCCCCGATATCCTTGCGCCGCCATTCGGACAGAAACACCCGCAGCAGCTGCAACTGGCAGCGCGGCAGAAACAGATCGCGCAGGCGCGGGTCGGTGCGGTCGGTCAGGTCAGGATAGTCCGGCAATTCGGCCTCCAGCAGAGCAGGCGCATCGAGCATCCATGCTATCCCCAGCACCGCGATGGACAGTTTCACGTCGCGATCGAAGTCCGCAGGTGCGATGCGCGGCCCGCCCGCTCTTGCATAGTCGTCGAGCAGCAGCGCCTGAAGATGCGCGTCATGCCGGGCGAGAAAATCCGCCTCGCCCGCACACAACATGCCATAATAGGATTGGGCAAGATTGGACTGGGCGACGCCGCCCCAGTCGAGCTGGCCCGATTGCATCACGCCCCGTTCGTCGCGCCAGAACCAGGCATTGTCCGGGTTCATGTTCCAGTGCACCAGCGCAATGGCATCATCAGATGCGTAGAGGCGTTCCCAGATCGCCCGCTCCTTTTTCAGCACCAGCGCCGCGCCCTGCGCGAAGTCGGCGAGGAATGCAGGGTCGGAGAGGCCATCGGGCAGAAGCTGCGGCGCGCGGGCGGCAAAATCCTTCAGCTTGTCCAGCTTGGCGGCGAGACCGTCGGCGTCATAGGGAATGACCTTGAGCAGCGCCTCGCTCGTCGGATCGAACGGGAATGCGTGCTCGACCTCGTCGCCGAAATGGCCGGCGCGGTGATAGGCGGCCAGCGCCGCAATCGCCCGCGTCTGCGCCTCATAATAGGGCAGCGGATCGGGAATCTCGTAATCGACGCATTTCTCCAGCGCCGGTGTAGCGCGACGATTACGGTGTCCGGTCGGCGTCAATTTTGATGGCCGATAGGT